>CAYMGZ010000171.1:0-6421 GCA_964390095.1 uncultured Lachnospiraceae bacterium
CTTTATGTGCCGTATAAAATTCCACTTTCCCCCTATCCTGCAGCCTTTGGTACGCCGTAATGATCTGTGCAAGCACGGGAAGCACACAGACAATGGTGCCACATTCCCTGTTTGACTGCAAAATTTCCTCATGTATTTCCACGCAGGCACGGTAATCCTTCTTTTTCAGATACTGCCATCCCAACAACATCCCTATCTTTGCAAAATACTGCGCGCGCAGCTCATGCCGTTCCATATGCTCCCCAATATAGTGGTATAGTGCCAAAAGCAGCTCCGTATGCCCCTGGTCCGTTCCGGAAAGCTGCTGCACATACAGGTAAAGCAGGATATTCTCGACCTCCGTCATTGCCAAAAGTTTCTTCCCTTTCTCAAGCTGCCGGATCAATTTCCCATTCAGCAAGTCCGAAAAAGTAAGTGTCTGCTGGATTGCTTCCGTAAAATACTTTGCTGCTGTCCCCAGCCCTGCTGCCCGCCTCCCTGCCCCCTGCTTTATCTTCCCCTCCTGCACACCATCCGCCTGCAGATACTCTTCCAACGCCAAAATCCCCCGGATCTTTGCTTCGTACATGCACAGCATTTTATTTTTACCCGCCACTTTCTGTTTCTGGTATTTCCGGAATACTTTACGCGCATCTGCAAGCCTCCCAAACCGCAGCGCTTCCCCCATCTGGCTGCACAGCACCACACTATGGTATTCTTCCGCCGTCAGGATATAAGTCATCCATCCCGAAGACTTGCCCAGACGTTCCAGCAATGCAGAAAGTGTAAGGATATCTGCCTTGCCCCCTTCCTCCTCTATCATGCATAAAAATGGCTCGGAACACAACCCGGAACTTAATTTTTTCCTCGCTATATTTTCCCTCGTCCTCAAAATACCAATCTGTTTCCCAACACTTTCTGGTTTCATGTTTCCTCCTCCTTTGTCAGTTGCCATTCCTGATTGCCCTGCCAACATTATATCAAAAATAATTTTGTTTTTCCATTGTATTTTAAAATCCGGGGCTTTGTGTACCCTTCGCACAAAACCCCGGATTTTCCTATCTTTTTGCTATTTCCATCTTATTTCCCTGCCCGCAGCGCCCTCGTCGCATTCAACACAGCAAGGATCATCACCCCGACATCCGCAAAAATTGCCCACCACATATTGACATACCCAACCGCCCCAAACGCAAGGCAGGCAAATTTTACTGCCAGTGCAAACACGATATTCTGGTGCACAATCCGCAGTGTCCTGCGGGATATCCGCATTGCCTTAGCAATTTTTTCCGGGTCATCATCCATCAGCACAATATCTGCCGCCTCGATTGCGGCATCCGAACCAAGCGCCCCCATCGCAATCCCAATGTCCGCGCGGGAAAGCACCGGGGCATCATTGATGCCATCACCGACAAATGCCAGTTTCTCTTTTTGCCCCTTTTCTGCAAGTAATGCTTCCACTTCCCTCACCTTATCCGCCGGGAGCAGTTCGCTCTTTACCACGTCCACGCCAAGTTCTTTCGCCACCGCCTCCGCCACGGGCTTCGCGTCGCCCGTCAGCATGACTACCTGTTTTACCCCTTCCTCCTTCAGGCCTTTCACTGCCGCCGCTGCATTTGGTTTTGCCACATCGGAAATCAGGATATAGCCCGCATAACTGCCATCCACCGCCACATGCACCTGCGTGCCGATTTCCTTTGGTTTTTTGCAGGCCAGCCCCAAACTCTCCATCAGTTTCGCATTGCCTGCCGCCACACACCTGCCATCCACAAACGCCCGCACGCCATGCCCGCCGATTTCTTCCACATCCCGCACACGCTCCATGTCCAATGGTTTCCCGTATGCTTCCTTTAAACTCTTACTGATCGGGTGGTTCGAGTAGCTTTCCGCATATGCCGCCAGCTTAAGCAATTCTTCCGCCGCCATCCCATTTACAGGCACCATCTGCGTCACCTCAAAAACGCCCTTTGTCAACGTTCCTGTCTTATCACAAACAACATATTTTGTCTCCGATAAGGCTTCCAGATAATTCGACCCTTTCACCAATATCCCCTTTGCCGACGCACCGCCAATTCCGCCGAAAAAACTGAGCGGAATGGAAATCACAAGCGCGCATGGGCAGCTGATCACAAGCGTGGTCAGCGCACGGATCACCCATTTTGACCAGGCAGCCGGATGGTGTAGCACCAACAGGTTTACAAGCGGCGGCAGCACCGCCAACAAAAGCGCGCCGATGCAGACCGCAGGTGTATAATATTTTGCAAACCGCGTGATAAAATTCTCCGAGCGCGACTTCTTCATGCTGGAATTCTCCACAAGGTCAAGGATTTTTGTCACCGTTGATTCACCGAACGGTTTATTTGTCCGGATATGGAGCAGCCCCGACAAATTCACACAGCCACTGATTACCTCATCCCCCTCCTTCACCCCGCGCGGCAGGCTCTCACCCGTCAATGCACTGGTGTTCAGGGAGGACGCGCCCTGCGTGACCACGCCGTCAATCGGCACTTTCTCCCCCGGCTGCACGACAATCACCGTGCCGACTTCCACCTCATCCGGATCCACCTGCACCAACTTCCCGTCCTGTTCGATATTCGCATAATCCGGGCGGATATCCATCAACTGCGCAATATTTTTGCGGCTCCTGCCAACCGCGCAGCTCTGGAACAACTCTCCGATCTGGTAAAACAACATAACCGCAACACCCTCAAGATACTCACCAAGGATCATTGCCCCCACCGTTGCAATCGCCATCAGGAAATTCTCGTCAAATACCTGCCCGTTAAAAATCCCAAGTACTGCCTTGCGCAGGATATCATAGCCAATCACGAGATATGGGATTAAAAACAGTACAAGCTTCATATACTGGTTTTCCACCGGGAGTAATTTAAAAATGATAAGCAGCACCGCCGACAGAATAATGCGGGCGAGCATTTTTTTCTGTTTTTTATTCATGGAGCAATCCGCCTCCCTTCCTGATTTCTAATTTACCCAAACCCCTATGCCAAAATTCGCCCTTCCGGCTTATTAAAATAAATTTTACAGGAAAATCTCACAGTCTGACTCTACCTTTTTACACTGCCTGCGGACTTCCGCCATCACAGCCGATACGTCCGCGCCTTCCCCAAACTCCACGCTCATCTTCTGCGCCATAAACGCAACCCCCACGTCCTTCACGCCCGCCACCTTCTTCGCGGCCTCCTCCATCTTCATCGCGCATGCTGCGCAATCCACCTCGATTTTGTAACTTTTTTTCATGGTCCATACCATCCTTTCTTTGATTTTTTAATCTTACTGGAAATTATATTCCCCATTTCCAGTATTATAAATTTAACATTTAAACAATCATTTAATCATTGAGTTTATAGTACCACATAGCAAAAGTTTTGTCAAGTAGTTTTTCTTTGCTGTCTTTTTGTCCACAGACAATTGCAAATATGTGGAACAGAATCTATCCGTAATCTGTAAGGAAAACAAACGAACTGACCTATGGATGCAATGGTGCGCCTGACTCGATTATTAAAATCGTATCCCCGAGCAGCCATGCCATGGATTATTATACAAAATTGTCTTTATACCGCTCTGCGGGTGTCAGGGAATACCGGATCATAGCCCCCCGTGAAACAAACCTCACCCCCGGAACGTATCCATCCACACCCTCCCGGCGAACATTCTCTCCATTTCCCCACGGTTTCCCGCATTCCCCAGCACCCACATCAGTTTCGCGAGCACGGCCTCCGGTGTCATGTCAAACGCCTCCAAAAGCCCAAGGTCCATCAGGTCTTTCCCAACCCGGTACACGCTCATATCACTTCCCTCATGTGGCACCTGCGTTGTTGCCACAATCGCCTTGCCCGCCTCTGCCCATGCCCGGACTGCCGCATCAAAACCACCATACGCCGGAATTCCACTTGTTCCAAAGCATTCAATCACAAGCCCGTCATAACATTCCATCGTCCGGGTCAAAATTTCCGATGAAATTCCCGGATATGGGCGCACACGAAGCACGCGAGGATTCATCCGCGCATAAAACCGGACATCCCCCGCACATTCCGGCTCAAAGTACCGGATGATCCGCCCTTCCTGCAAGACCGCCGCCGCCGGACAGTTGATGCTTGAAAAGGCATTGTAGCTGTGCGTCCTTGTTTTCCGCGCATGTGTGCCAAGGATCGCCGTCCCGTCAAATACAATGTAAACACCGTGCGAATGCATGTCTGCGGCGTAACAAAACGCGTCAATCAGATTCCGCCGCGCATCCGTGTCACGGTTATAAACAGACTTCTGCGAGCCCGTCAAGATAATTGGTTTTCTGCTGTTCTGCACCAGATAGGAAAGCGCCGCCGCCGTGTACGCCATTGTGTCCGTTCCGTGTATCACCACAAAACCGTCAAAATTCCCATATTCCTCCCGGATACAGCCCGCCATCCCAAGCCAGTGCTCCGGGTGGATGTTCGTGCTGTCAAGACGGTATAATTCCCGCACCGAAATCTGCGCGATTTCCTTTAATTCCGGCACATACGAAAGCAGCTCCTGCGGTGTAAGCTCCGGTTCCAGGCCATTTCCCCCATCCTTTGAAACAATTGTCCCGCCCGTTGCAATCAAACAGATCCTCTTCATCATCCCACCTCCTCACACTTCACCTGCGTCATTCCTGCCTCCCGGCACAAACAATCCATGAAACCCCACGCGGAGCCAGCCATTAGTTCATTCACACTTTTCCCCTGTCATATCAATCGCATCCCACAAAGCCATATCCACCCAAACCTGCGTTTTTTCCTCCCAGACCGCATAATTATCCGAAAATACACGCTCCTGCCGCTCAAGGATGATCTTTGTCTTCGCCATATCCGTCGCATCCTCATCCATATAGCTTGCACAATGCAGGATAAAATATCCGTCCTCCGTCTCAACTAACCCACTTGTCTCACCCTCTTTTAGTCCAAACGCGATTTTCTCAAGTTCCTCATACATTTCCCCGCGCCCTATGATGATCTCAATCTCATCGGTATCGTCGGTATTTTCCCGCGCAAAACCATAAAAATCAATGGCTTCCTTTGCTTCCTTTGCCACCCGCCCCGCACGCTCGCGCACATCCTGCAGCCCTTCCTCATCCAGCGCCACATGCGTGCCGTCCTCCGCCAGTGCATATTTTGCAATGAAAATATACCAGAGCACCGGATGGCGCGCCTCCTCGTCCGACACATCCGTATCTACATTGAGTGTCAGGCTTTCGTATATTTTCGTTGCCAGAAGATTATCCGCATAAATCCCCCATACAAGGTCATGCGAAATTCCATAATAAGCCAGCTCGTCACTGGAAAAATTTGACAAATAATTATCCGTGTACTCATCCACATTCATCCGCTCGTCCTCCGTCAGGGAAATGCCGAGGGAATCCGCCTGGGCACAGACAATCTTTGTGTAAGTGATCTGCTTTAAGAGTTCCTTTTTCAGCATCTGCGCGTAAGTCGTGCCTTCCTCATCCAACACATAATCCCATACCTCCTTACCATAGAGGGTCTCCACTTCCTCCTTGGTGGACTGCATGTAAAGTACAACTTCGCCATAGCTAATCTCCAAGTCACCGATCCGCAAAAGCACCTGCGAAAAGCGTTCTTCCTGATTCATGCCCTCTACCTCGCCCGTCGTCACGCCCGTCGGGTACGGGGTCGGGGTTGCCTCCGGTTCCGTCTCAATATCCGGCGATAACTTCTGGCATCCGGTAAAACCAAGCATTACCGAAATCCCTGCTGCCACGCACAGGAAGGAAAAGCGCTCCAACCGCGCTGCCAGATACTTGTTTATGTCCCGCGCAAAATTGCACGCACGCATATATATGTGAAATCCAATTTTCATAGATACCTCTTTCTATTTAAAGTTCCGCATCCTGCCGTACCGCGCCGGGAGGAAATCCCCCTCGCACAGCTCCCGGCATTTCCTCCCGGCGCGGTACGGCAGGATGCTGTTTAAAGTTCTGCATTTCTGTTTTTTATTCTACCCCCGCAGGCGGCGCAAGTCAATCTTATTTTGCGGCGCATCCCTTTACATCAGAACCGAAAAACTCCCTACCAGCTTTTTCGCAGCCTCCAGCACCTGTTCCCCCTCCACCACGCCGTATACCCCGTTTTTGCGCACGGACTTCGGCAGCCTGTATTCAAATACGAGCGCATTTTTCTTAAATTCCAATGCGGGCGCGTGCACCGCGAGCAGTTCCGGTATCTTCTCTACATGGTATTTTGCGCGCGCATACGGTGTCAGCCAGAGCGATTCCCCTTTCTGCTCGATATTCACCAGGCAGACCGCATGGGCTTTCGCCTTTAACAGCGCCACCTGCAAAAGGTTTAACACCGGCTTTGGCGGTTCCCCGAAGCGGTCGATAAATTCCTCCTGCAGATCCTCTAATTCCTCC
The DNA here is from genome assembly GCA_964390095.1 of uncultured Lachnospiraceae bacterium. Classification (GTDB taxonomy): domain Bacteria; phylum Bacillota; class Clostridia; order Lachnospirales; family Lachnospiraceae; genus RGIG4057. The sequence continues at coordinate 6,386 of CAYMGZ010000171.1, forward strand.
AATGTCTCAATCCCCGCCACACGCTTGTACATGTCA
>CAYMGZ010000172.1:0-6408 GCA_964390095.1 uncultured Lachnospiraceae bacterium
ATACCGGCTTTATGACGATGAAGGCGCTGAGCGCCTGCAAAAAATCCTGATGTTGCGTTTTATGGACTTTTCCATCGAACAGATTGCGGAAATCATGCAGGAAGATCATTTTGATGTAAAAGAATCGCTAAAGGAGCAGGAGCGCCTTTTGCTCGCGAAGAAGGAGCATATTGAGCAGATCCTCGCAGCAGTGCAAAAAACAAAAGCAATCCTATCCAGCCATGAGGAGAAGAAAAGTACACCGGGAAACACAGAAGGTACAGAAAAAGACAGTACGGACACACCGCAAAATGATTTCTGGGAAAACATGCGCCATATTGTCGAAATTGCCAAAAAACGGGAGTATGTCACCAAGCAATACGAAAACGACCGAAACCTTACAAGCCGCATTTCCATCCACGACTATTCCACATCCCCGGTCGGCTTCTATCCTTGGATGTTTGGAAAGCTCTCCCTTGCCCCAAACATGAAGATACTCGACATTGGCTGCGGCAATGCCGCTTTCTGGCGCAGCATCGCTGCCCTGCTGCCGGATGGGCTAAACCTGCACCTTGTTGATTATTCGTCCGGTATGTTAACCGCCACCGAAAAAAATATGCAGGAAATACAGATGCGTTTTCCGGATAAGCATCTTCACTACACGCTTGACAAACGCGATGCTACGGATTTCTCCTACCCGGTTTCCGGCTTTGACCGCATCATGGCCAACCATCTTCTGTTCCACATAAGCCATGACGCGCGTCATTCGCTATACCAAAAAATAAGCGCATTATTAAAAGACCAGGGCCTGTTTTCCTGCAGCCTGATCGGAAGGACACACTTGCATGAGCTCCATGAACTATTGCGCAAGTATTACCCGGAAATCAAAATCCCTTCGGATTCTTTTGACATTTTGCTGGAAAATGCCACACAGGAATTATCCGGTTATTTCCATGTCCTCACGAACGAGGAACAAAAAAACGACCTTCTTGTCCCGGATGCAGAAGCAGTTTTTGATTATGTTGCCTCTTATTCTGCCGAGGCAAGAAAAATAATCCAAAAAGATAAGGGTCAATTTTTAAACCGCGTGCGCGGGGAAATGAATGCGGATGGCCTTTATTACATCCACAAATCGACCGGGATCGTTGTCTGCGGGAAAAAATAAAAACCAGCACGAAAAAATTATTATGCCAGCTGTGCAAACGCGATACTGTAAGCCAGAATGCACCACGGCTTCCCCAAGAAAATGATCACGGCAAATTTTTTTATCCCCATTTTGGTCAGGCCGGAAAAATAGCAAAAAAAGTCGTCCGGGAACAGTGGGAGCACCATCCCGAGGAAAAGCAGCACCGTGTAGGACCTGCTTTTCCCCGCCCACTCCGAATATTTTTCATATTTATCCCTAGGGAAAATACTTTGCACCAAGCGGATGCCATATTTTTTTGCCAGGATAAATGCGATCAGCGACCCAAGGCAGATACCAATATAATTGCACCAAAACCCATTAACGCTCCCAAAGAGCACCGCGCCCACCGCGCAGCCCAAAAATCCCGGCAGGATGGGGATCACAACCTGCGCCGCCTGGACCAGCACAAGCACCACCGGGGCAAATACCCCAAATTTCCCCACATATTCCTGCAAACTCTCCACGGAATGGAACTGCCCGCCCATATAGGCTTTTAACAGGAACATTGCCAGAAACAGACAAACAAAGACAAATACCGACGTTGAAATTTTCTTAACACTCATACACTCCACCTCTACTATATTAACTGTTATGTTTAGTTTAACAGGAATTACTTAAAATAACATGAAAATATAATTAAGTTTTCCTGTCAATTTATGGCTTTCGGCAGGCATGCACAGACCACCCGTGCATAAAAACATCTCTGGCTGCCTTTTTCATGCAGGCAACGGGAGAAGATCCGCGTAAACCTCCCCCGCATACGAAAATATCCTGCCGCCAGAAAAGGTGTGCTGCTTCCACACCTGCCCTGATGACAGGATACCATATATTTTTCAATTATTTATCTACTCTCCGGAATTTTTTTAATTGATCTTTAATATTTTATTTTCCATTTTTCCAGAATATTTAAACCTTCCTACCCCTCTCTGGCCTTCTTCCACTCAAACACCATCGCCACCAAAAGCAGCGACACGGCAAACAAAAGCACCTTCCCACCACCATCCCCCGCCGACATGGAAAACAGATAAAAATCCCCCAGTTTTTCCTTGAGCGCGAAATTCGCGATATAATAGATCATCGCCACCATATAACCAACGGTCACATTCCCGGACACCCCCGCGCCCGCAAAGCCAAGACTTCCTAAGAAAAACGCGGAGACAAATGCACCAAAGAAATGCTGCCAGCCCACCGCGCTCTCGCAGGCGCGCATAAAAACCGTGAAACCGCCGATGAGCACCGCGAGTGCCACCGAGGAATATGCCATGCGCAGGGCACATACGGCAAGGTAATCCGTGCGTTTTGACCGTATTAAATCACGGATGTTTTCATCCTGCTCCGGCAAAAAAACCGGTGTGAGCAACAGCGCCCCCGCAAGGGACAAAAACATTTCCAAAGGCTGCGCCGCAAGCGTTTTATTGAGGGAGGAAGTCTCAAATACGACCGGGGTCAGGAACGCAAGTGCCAGAGTGGCAAGCATATGTGGTAAAAAATTATGCCGCAAGTTTATTTTTACGATTTTTGCCCAATCCATAAAACCCAAACCTCCTCCCCTTCCTTTTCTCCTCGTAAACCACGGCAGCCAGCGCAACCAGCGCGATGGCAAGCACCGTGAAGAAGGCGCGGTTAAACAAAAAATCTCCGTATTGCTGCATAAAGATTTCCCGCTTATAAAGCGAATTGTGGCGTATGGTCAGGCAGAATTTTCCAATTCCGCCCGACAATGCCCCGGAAAAGATACCGAGAAACCACCAGCCCCCCTGAAGCAGGATCGCAACCAGCCCACCGGCAAGCTCCGTAAGCACCATCCCAATGGCGGCCGTAACCATGACGGAAGGTAACATCCAGATAACCGCATAGCGCGCAAAGGCAAAAACATCCATCTGCATCCCGGGGTAATACCCCATCACTTTAACCTGTGCAACCACTGCCGTGACAATCACCGGCAAAAACATAACGGAAACAAGAGCCGCGAAACGCGCGGAAATAACAGCCGCCGAGGATGCGCGGCGGGAATGGATGAGCGCTTCCATCCGCGCCCTGCGGTCAAGCTGCATCAGGGATACCGCCACAAATACCGGCAATATGCCAAGCATCATTCCCACATAATCACAATAAAGCCTTGCATAACCACCCGTGACCCCATCCTCTTCCACCAGCTGTTCATATTCTTCCAAGGCTTCTTCATAAGTTTTTGGCATTTGGGAAAAATTATGGACAATATATTGGTCCGAATACCGCGACCCACCACCAATTAAGTCATCCGCCGCGCGCATCTGTTCCCGGAAACGCCCATATGTCAGATTTCCGGGAATTTCATATTCTGGCCGGGATGCTTTTTCGCCAAAATCCCCACTGCCATCCACCACAAAGCTGTTATCACCAGTTTCCCGGATGCCGTCCTCCCCGCCAATCTCAAAACTGATTTCATCATCATCCGTCTCCCCTTTAGCAAATTTATTTAGTTCTTCCTGCGAAAGCCCTGTAAGCCCGCAAAGGATATCCGCCATTTGGGCACGTTTCTTCTCCGTCAGGCGGACTTGCTTATAAAAACCAACCGGGTAGGCAACGTAGCTGTTTGCCGCATATTCCCACAGCAGGCTTTCAATGGCGCGCGGCATCAAAAGTTCTGGTACCTCGCGCACGGTTATGCCATAGGAAGATTGGTTTGGTTCCGGTTTTACTTCCGGTCCGTTCAATTCCGCATGGAACTGCGAATAATACATGGCAAACACTGCGGCCGCGTAAAGCAGGAACGTGAGCGAACATAATACTTTCCGGCATTCCTTGCAATAGAGGGTAAAGAAATTTTTTCCCGTCATTCCTCCACCCCTCCCCGAAGCTCACAACCGTTGCGGTAAAGACAGTACATGTAAGCATCCTCCACGTTGGGCTCCGCCTCCTCCGCGCCGGGCATTTCCGGTTTTTCATCCGAAATCAGTCGGACAGTCGTGAACTCGCTCTGCACCAGCATCCCCGTTACAATATATTCTTTTTTGACCTGCGCGAGGAATTTTTTATTTACGTTGATGGTGAATACTTTACCCTTTGCATCAGACAGCAATTTAGGAACCGTTCCTTTCCATAAAATATGCCCCTCGTTCATGATTGCGATATCCTCACAGGTTGCTTCGATATCCCCGACAATGTGCGTGGAGAGGATGACAATGCGCTCCTCCGCAACCTCGCACAATAGATTGCGGAAACGGATGCGTTCCTCCGGGTCAAGCCCTGCGGTCGGCTCATCCACAATCAGAACCTTCGGGTCATGCAAGAGCGCCTGCGCGATGCCAAGCCTGCGCTTCATGCCGCCGGAGAGCGCCCGCACCTTTTTCCTTTGGTGTTCCGTGAGGTTGACACGCATAAGGAGCATTTCCGCCCGTTCCCTGCGCAAATGTTTTTCCATCCCGGAAAGCACACCGAGGTAGTCGAGGCTTTCCGCGACCGTCATGGACGGGTACATGGAAAAATCCTGTGGCAGATAGCCCGTGATGCCCCGGATCTCCTTTGCCTGCTCAATCGGGATGCCGCACACCGTGATCGTACCACTCTGTTTTTTGTGCAGCGCCGCCAACGTCTTCATCAGGGTCGTCTTGCCCGCGCCATTGCGGCCAAGCAGGCCAAACATACCCTGATGGATTGTTAACGTGACGTTTGAAAGCGCCTGTTTTTTTCCGTAATATTTATCGACCCCCGCAATCTCAATCCGCTTCCCATCCGGGAATTCTTTTTGTACAAACGCATTCTGTTCTTGGCTCTGCCCTTTGGTTGTTCCATTGTCTGTATGGTTTGATGTTTTTAAAATTCGATTTTCCATTATGACCTGCCATCCCTTCCTGCGGCCGTTATACTTCTTTTTTTGTACCGCCCCATCAGGATAACAAGGGAATTTCAACATTTTATCTACTTTTCCCAAAAAATGATGGATGATAGTGTGGAGCAGATCATCAATCGCCTTGCAAGAAAGTAGTACCACGATAAATATCACATTTCGAGGCTCTGAAAATCTGCATCGATGCGCCGGGAAATGTTCCTAACATTTCCCGGCCAAAAACGCATCCGCTTCTTGCAACAACTTTCTCGTACTGTCAAAAGTAAGCTCCCGATGCGCCTCATCAAATGGCAGCAAACAATATCCATTTTGCTCATACCCGGAATTATGTCCCGGTACCTGTTCCTCATAATTCGCCAGAAAATAAACGACAGACTTTCTTTTCCCGTTGTCCATTGTATAAGTAATCTCCCGTTTAAAACCATCCACGATTTTCGCCCGGATGGAGGTTTCCTCCCATGTTTCCCTCAACGCGGTTTCCACTTCATTTTCCCCCGCCTCCATATGCCCTTTTGGGAATCCGCAGTTTTTTCCGCCGCAGGACCGGATGAGCAGGTAATGAACAATCCCGTTAAGCCTTGTATACAAAATCGTTCCGCAGGATTTTTCAAAAATCGCCTCCACTTCGCTCTCATAATACTGCTCTTGGAAATGCACCGCCTTTTCGATCTCGATGTCCGTGTAATACACGCCTTCCGGCGCGGCAACTAATTTGTCTTCCACATCATTATGCCGGTGGATAATTCCAATGACACGCGCCTGAAATTCTTCTACCGGAGTATCCACCCCGAGCAAATACACGTCAAGCTCTTCTCCGTCACCGCTAAAAACATTCGGGAGATACCCATAATTCACTGGATACGTAAGACTTGCATCCTTTGGATGTACACTGCCGATTGGACGGTCAATCTTTATCCCAACCGTTTTTCCAAGATAGGAATTTACAAGCGCTTTCCTTAAGATATCAACAATAAAATCATGCTTGCCCTGCGTATAGTTTTCCCTTCCAGAATCAATTGGTGCCTGCGCGGCAAGCGATAGTTTCAGTTTTTCATACTTTCTTGCGACAGAGGGCATCTTATTCAAGTAATCCCTAAAATTAATATAATTAATCCAATCCATGCTGTTTGTCCGGACAACATGGATAAAATGCGTCTGCAAATCCCCGGAACCATCATAATAATTCCCGCACGCAAACAATAATTGGTTCGGGAGCGATGCCTGTGCCTGCGGACGGTAATAAAACCCTTCGTCTTTTAATTCCTTTTCGACGGCAAGGATATCATCAAAATCATCCACCGCAACCGCAATGTCAATAATCGGTTTTGCCTGAATTGAAGAAATGGATGTACTTCCCACATGCTGGATTCCCTTCGCGGCAGGACCCAAAATCTTTTTCAGACGGGAAATGGTA
>CAYMGZ010000173.1:0-6394 GCA_964390095.1 uncultured Lachnospiraceae bacterium
GCAGATCCCGATGCCGCCAACGATCTTTGTCTCGTCGCGCACCCCGATCTGGCGCAGCTCGATGCGGGTTTTAAACACGGCAGCCAGGTCTTTTACAAGTTCCCGGAAATCAATGCGCCCATCCGCCGTAAAGTAAAACAATACTTTATTATTGTCGAAAGTATATTCACAGTCGATCAGCTTCATCTCCAGCCCGCGCCTTGCAATCTTTTCAAGACAGATTTTGAAGGCATCTTTTTCTTTTTCCTTGTTGCGCCGCTGGACCTCGTCATCGGCCGGGGTGGCAAGGCGCATCACCGCCTTGAGCGGCTGAACCACTTTTTCCTCCTCCACCCCGCGGCAGCCAAGCACAACATAGCCATATTCCACGCCGCGCGCCGTTTCCACAATCACATGGTCCCCCTGCTTTATTTCAAGCCCCGCCGGGTCAAAATAATATACTTTGCCCGCCTGGCGGAACCTCACTCCAATAATTGTTGTCATATTCCGTCGTCTCCCTTTCTTCCCAAAGCCGTCTATTTTTCCTGCAGTGCCAACAACAAAAGTTCCACCGCAGCATCAAAATTTACATTTGCTTTCAGCCTCGACCGCAATGTCCCAAATGCCTCAATGATATTGCTAAGCGCCTCAAAGCTCTTCCCCGCCGCCTGCTTTTGCAGTGTGAGCAATTCTTCCTTATATATAATCTTATCGGTCTCACGGGTCGCCTTGAACAATAGCACATCCCGGTACCACAAAAGCATCAGGTCAAGATAATCACCGATTGCCGCCTTGTCCTCCCCGAGATGCTTCAGATAATCCATGATTTCGCCGATCTTCATCTCGTCAATATATTTTACGAAATGCAGCACATCGTCCTTGCGGCGCACAAAGTCCTCCGAGGCAGCATAGCGTATCGCCTTCCCTAAGTTCCCTGCCGCAAAGGTTGCCGCCAATTCCGCCTGGTAATCCGGGACACCACACTCTTTCATCAGATGTTCCTTGATCCTTGCCTGCCCGACCGGCTTCATATGGATCATCACACAGCGCGATAAGATGGTTGGCAGGAACGTGTTGAGGTTATCCGTCAGAAGCATGATGACCGCGTACTCCGGCGGCTCCTCGATTGTCTTGAGCAGCGCATTCTGCGCCGCCTCCGTCATCTTCTGCGCCTCATCGATGATGTAAATCTTATAGCGGCCGCTGTAAGGCTTGATGGCAATGTCATTGTTCAGCTGGCTCCGGATATCGTCCACACCGATGGCCGCCTTTTCATGTGTCACATGGACAATGTCCGGATGGTTCCCCCCTGCTGCCTGCAGGCAGGATTTGCACGCGCCGCAAGGTTCCCCGGAAAAAACCTCGCACTCCAGCGCCGCCGCGAAAATGTCCGCGACAAAGCTTTTCCCAATACCGTCCTCCCCATAAAAAATGTAGGCATGGGATACTTTATCCAGACGGATTGCGCTTTTTAGATTATCTGTGATCTGCTCTCTCCCAATGACATCCCGAAATGTGTTCATGTGGCCCTTCCTTCCCTTTTCTTCCTGTATGACATACTATATGAACCCTGCACAGGACTAAACAGACGGTTTCCCCGCCCTGTTTTCCATCCCTATGCAAGGATGTCCAACAACAGCCCCTGTATCTCATCAATTTTGCTCAATATCTCAATGCCGTCTTTCTCATCCGCAATCAGTGCCGCCGCCAGCTCATCAAGGTTTTTATCCACCAGCTTTATCATCCCGTATACGCGGTGCCTTCCGCGCCGGTCAAGGAAATTTTCGCGCGAAAACTTATGGGAACGGTTTACGATCTCATTCATAAAATTTTTGATCAGCTCACGGTAATGCTTCATGTCACGGATATCCATATGCTTCGAGAGTTTTTTGCCCTGCATCGTGATCTCTTCCATCATCAGCTGCAGTCTGGCACCGAGCTCCTGCTCCTCAATATTGCTGATCAAGGTGAACTTAAAAGAACCATCCGTTTCCTGGACCGGCGCTTTTTGTTCCACCTGGTTGATCTGTCCCATCTGGTTTACTCTTATCTCCATCCTAGATCTCCTCCCTGCCGGACGGCAAATCAGCGCCGTGATCATGTCCGCCGACATTATAACATAAAGTTTCAAAATGTACAAGGATTTTGCCCGTTCCCCTTTATATTCCCTTAATAGCGGCAACGAGTTCCCCCATGCATTGTTCCAGTTCCCCGTTGGGATATGCTTTTAAGATCCCCGCCTGGCAAAGCTTTGCCGGTGCAAAATCCTCCTCATCCGCAAGGAAACGCCGACAAAGTTCTGCATATTTCGGATGCTGCTGCCCCCTCTCCCGCGCAAGCGCACGCGACAGCCGGAGGCCGTCCTCCACTTCTATATAAAGAGGAACAACATTTTCTGCACCAAAATATTCCTTTAACTGCCGATAGCCCTCAAGGGTGTCAATCATCAAAAAATCCTGCCCGCCGGACAGCAAGATCTGCCCGTCATCAACCGTAAAATAATACCATGGGCCGTACACGGTCTCATAGACGCGGTATTCAATGACTTTCCCTGCCTCCAAAAGCTCCCCAAACTTTGCCTCACTGACAAAATAATATTCCCGCCCATCTTCCTCGCCGGACCGGAGCGGGCGTGTCGTATACAGCACGACCGGGCACAAGTTCAATTCCGGATGCCCTAAAAGCCCGCGGTAGACCGTATCCTTGCCGCTCGCGCTCTTTCCCATCAAAACGTAGAGTTTTGCCATTCCCCTGCCTCTTTCGGATTCTGCCTGCGTGGGCAGGACTTCCTTGTTTCGCCTGACACCCACGCAAAACCGCCTATGAAATATCAATCCTCTTCTTCTTTAATACCCCGTCAATCGCCTGGTTCAGCAGATACGCCACGACCGCAACCATCGGCACGCCGAGGAACATCCCGACTACCCCGCCGTAAGCACCGCCCACGGTAATGCCAAAAATAACCCAGAGCGGCGAAAGCCCTGTCGAATCACCAAGGATTTTAGGACCGAGCACCCACCCGTCAAACTGCTGCAGGATTAAGATCATGATCACAAACACCACCGCATCAATCGGACGGATACAAAGATACAGGACAACACCCGGCACCGCCCCGATGAACGGGCCAAAATAAGGGATCATATTTGTAATCCCCACAATCACGCTGATCAGCACCGCATATTCCAAACCCAGAAGGGAAGTCGCAATAAAACAGATGATGCCGATGATCAGGGAATCCAGCGCCTTGCCACTCACAAACCCTGAAAAAATCCTGCTGCACTCACGCATATGCCCACAGAACGTCTTTGCACGCGCAGTTGGCAGCACCGCGTAAACAATCTGCGTGCTCATCCGGATCAGTTTGCGCTTGTCAAAAAGCATATAAATTGAAATCGCAATGGAAAGGAAAATATTGATTGTCAGCTTTGCCACGGAAACCGTCATCCCAATCACCTTCGGCACAAGGTCCTTTGTCAGGTTTGTAATCTCCGCAAGCAGTGTCGGCCACATTTCTTCAATCTTGTCCGCGATAAACTGCAGATTGACCTCCGGGAAATATTCCTGAAGCATATCTTCATACGTATGCCGCTTTTCGTAAATCTCATTTAACTGTGCCGTCACATCCCCCGCCACGCCGACAATGCTGTCCGTGATCTGCGGGATGACGTACAAAAGCCCCACGATGATGATGCCAAGCAATAAGATGTACGTCATGACGATTGCCAATGTGACGCGCAGTTTCGGCTTATTTATATGCAGGACCTTCTCGAAAAAATTCAGCTCAAGCCAATTTACAAGGGGGCTTAAAATAAAAGCAATCAAAAAAGCCGCCAAAAATGGTGACAATATCCCCGCCAGCCCTTTCAGCCACTGCTGTACCGCCCCGAAATTAGCGATCAGGCAGACAAAAACCGCCGCCGCCATAATTGTGGCCAGAGCATAGATGCTGATTGTAAAATATTTCCTGTTTGATTCAAATTTGTGTTCTTCGTCATGGACCGTCCCGTTCAGCTCCTCAATGAACTCATGGTCCGATTTTTCATCCTCCCGGCTTACCTCTTCTTCCGACAACATCCGGATTTCGATTGGCCCGTATTCCAATGGTTCTTTCTTTTTTGTGGGCAGCTTCTTCCTGGCGACCCTCACCCCGTCTTTTATTTTTTTGCGTTTTAACATAATTCCCTCACTTCCGGCATCCCTAAAAACCCTCGAAAAACCTTATATTCCATATTATAGACTTTCTCTCGGTTGAATTCAATAAGAAATCTTTATAATTTTATTTGGATTTGCTTAAAAAATCCACTGCCTATTGAATATCTCCCCAAAATCATTTATAATAACAGAAAACTTGCAGAACAACTTTCAAATGGCAGACCTTTGGCACGCAGGCAGCAGAAAGAAGTCTTCTGCATCCCAAAGGTACATGGAGCAAAGCATATGAGACTACGCAATATCAAAGGGGCAAAGGAAGCAATCGCGGCAAGCCCTTATGTCGTACATGAACCGGAAAAATACCGCGGCTGTTGGAATGAATTTTTCGGTAATGACCATCCGCTTTATATTGAGATCGGTATGGGGAAGGGGCAGTTTATTACGACATTGGCCGGACAGCACCCGGAGATCAATTATATTGGGATTGAACTGTATGAAAGTGTCCTGATCCGTGCAGTGGCAAAACGTGCAGCAATCACGGAGTGCGAAAACCTTATGTTCCTGCGTTATGGCGCGGAGCATCTTGCACAGGTTTTTGCACCTGGGGAGGTTGACCGGATCTACTTAAATTTTTCCGACCCATGGCCGAAGGAACGGCATGCGCGGCGGCGTTTGACCTCGACGGAATTCCTTGCACGCTATCAGGCCTTTCTGAAGAAAGACGGGCGGATTGAATTTAAGACGGATAACCGTCCCCTCTTTGACTTTTCAATTGCACAGGCAAAAGAGGCAGGATGGCATTTGGCTGATATCACTTATGACCTGCACCATAGTAATTATATGGATGGTAATGTCATGACGGAATATGAGGAGCGCTTTTCCGCCATGGGAAACCCAATCCATCGGCTTGTGGCATTTTTGCCGGGGGAGGGGTGTGAGGAAGCAAATGGTGTTTTTACCGAAGGGCGGATGTGAGACAGCGGATGGCGTTTTTCACCGAAGGGCGGATGTGAGGCAGCGGATGGCGTTTTTCACCGAAGGGCGGATGTGAGGCAATGGATGGCGTTTTTACCGAAGGGCGGATGTGAGACAGCGGATGGCGTTTTTCACCTGGGTGATGAATTTCATTTACACACTGTTGCATATAATATAGGAAAACATTGCATAATATGCATTGGCGGAAAAGGTATTTGCTAGCCCCATGCCATATTATGATGAGGTATTTATATGGCTTCCCCTTTCAAACGTTTCCTGATCCACCTATTTGATTCACAACCCCACTTAAACCGCCGGGCAATGGTCTTTAAAAGAAATTTTGACGAGGTGAACCGGATGGTACAATCATTTGGCAAACCTACAAAAAAACGTAAAACGGGGCACTGATTTCTGTGTCGGCGCTGTGGCTGGTAAACAGTCGCCCTGTTTTATGGCATGTTTTGCAATAAGGAACATAAGATGTTAGGCTGGATTGGCATGGATTTTTATACACTACAGTTCTGCTGTTTTTGCAACACGAAATCAAAAGATAAAAACCGGATGTATATGATTATTTTATACATCATAATTTTGTTTTATTTTGCAACACACCGTTTTCAAAATGAAAATCTAAAAAATGACAGCGCAGAAAGAAGGTACTTAATGCAATATGTAAATGACAACAATTTTGAACTTGAAGTATTAAAGGCAGAACTCCCGGTCTTGGTTGATTTCTTTGCGGACTGGTGCGGCCCATGCAAGCGTGTTGCCCCGGTTGTCGAACAATTGGCAGCAGACCTGAATGGGCGTGCGAAGGTGCTAAAACTCAATGTGGATGAGGCTCCGGAAACCACAACAAAATATAATGTTGTCTCCATCCCAACATTTATCGTATTTAAAGGCGGGGTGGCCACCAACCAACATGTTGGCGAGCTTTCTAAAGAAGGACTTGTGAAATTACTGGGGATTTAAGTTCTGTTGCTAATTGCTGCCATTTGCCGTTCCCGATTGATTTTACGGTCGCTTTTGTTTCTGGGGCGCTCATTTCAGGAAATCAATTTGCAAGTTATTTTATGCAACAAACAAACCCTAGGTGGATAGCCGCATTTTCCTATACACGACATAGGCAGGTAAAGCAGACAATCAAGATAGGCAGCTTCATTTGTCTATGCGGGAAATAGACAGACCAAGTAGACTGTCAAAATAATGTGTATATTATAAAAGGGCTGTCATGTTGAAAATTTATAAATTGAAAACTGAAAACACGCCAATTCAGCAGAAAAAGCAA
>CAYMGZ010000174.1:0-6367 GCA_964390095.1 uncultured Lachnospiraceae bacterium
TAAATACCGAGCGTTTCATAAAAAACAGCATATTCGCCGATTTCATGTTCACGAAAGCCCATGATATTGACCGTATATTGCTGTAGCTTCCGCAGCAGTTCCCTTTTCCTATCCAGCCCTGTCGACGAAAGCGCAACGGAAATCAGTTCCTTTCCCTTGTCATAAGGCACCACCACCGGAGTTCCGTCCGTATCGATCGGAGCAAAATGCTTTCCTGCCGTTTCGAACATCTGTGTCAAGATGGTTTTGACATTCTTCGACCTGACGCTTTCCGCCAGGAGATCATACATATATACCTTGCTGGTTCGCCCGGCCGGTGTAAAAGGATATTTGAAATATTCGCTTTCGCATTCCAGGTAGCTGTGAAAGTAAGCTTCGATCGCGTCCTGCGAATCATACCTGTTATCAAACTGCGCCGGATCGCGTTCAAACGCCTGCATCAGCACCAAGGTGGAACGCTTCCCCTTTGAGATTGCCTCCAAGTGGCGCAGATCTTCAAAATCGGGATCAAGCAAAACAACCCTTCCCCGGCGCTGATGTTCTCCTTCCCGGTTACACCTGCCAGCAGACTGTATGATGCTGTCAAGCCCCGCCAGCGCCCTGAAAACAGTATCAAAGCTGACGTCAACGCCCGCTTCGATCAACTGCGTACTGACAACGATCATCCGCTTTCCCGCTGCCAGGGCGCATTTGATTTTGGCGATTGCCTCAAACCGGTGCGCCGGACAAAGCGCAGTCGTCAAAAAATACAAGTCGATATCGCGATCCAGCCTGTCCTCCTCCTGCATTTGGCAAAGGGCGTCATACGCAGATTCCGTAGACTTCTTCGTGTTAAAAATACAAAGGATGCTGTTACTTGCCAGGCTTTCCGTTCTGATCGCTTCCGTGATATCGCCGAGCGAATTGCTGCGCCTTTGCTTTATTTGTCCCCCGCCGCTTTCCGCTTCATATAATAAGGAGGCATCAAAATCGACCCGGATAAACTGCTCCCGGATTTCTTTCGTGCAATTTGAGATTTCACGTTCGGACACGCCCAGCAGCGGGGTTTCCGCCCCGTGCTGCCGGTCGAGCGCGATTTGCGTCGCCGTCGATAAAATGACAGTCGCATGGCATATATGCACTAAAAAATTAATCAGGGGGTTAAACAGCCCAATGCATTTGAGCGGGATTGTCTGTATCTCATCAAAGATAATAATCGAATTAGCAAAATTATGAATCGCCCTGGGGCTGCGCGTTTTTCCCTTGAAAAACGTATTGAGAAACCTTACCATCGTCGTAATCACCACGGGCGAATCCATCCGCTCCGTCAACAATTCGTAATCCTTTGCCCTGCTGTCCAGTTCTCCGCTGCCGTCTTTGCCATCAAAATCCGGCTCTACAGCGGAGTGCAGTTCCAAAACCAGGTTTTCCTCCTCCAAAAAATCCTTGATCACTTTACTGTTTTGCTCAATGATGAAAATCAGCGGGATGATATAGAAAATCCTGTCCTTTTGATACCGCTCCGCATGGTGCAGCGCATATCGGAGCGAGCTCAAGGTCTTACCCGAGCCTGTCGGGCAATTTAATGTAAAGATGCCCGGTTCTAGCGCTGCGCTTTGCAAACAGTTGTCCGATAAAGCGGTGCGCAAACGATTGACCGCCTTCTCGCCACTTGCTGATAGCCGCCGGAACTTATTTTCAAAGCGTTCGCAAAGCTTTGTCCAGATTTCATCGTTATGCACGGGCAGGCGGAACGGCCTTCCCTCATCAAACAAGAAGGCGTCATACCGGTCTGCATCGATCAAGCACGAATAGAGAAATTTGCATACAAGCCCAAGGGAAAAAGTGCGTTCAGCCCTGTTTGCCGGTCCAGCCCCGCTGCCCGCCATGCATTTTATTTTCTTTAGCAACCCGCCGATTTCGATAACCGCCTCATCAAACAGCCGCTCCATTTCCCGGCGGGAAAAATAACTATGAAATTCACTGGTGATCTTTTGATAAAGACACTGCTGCTCCGGCGTTTCAAACTTCTGTAGCCGCATTCGGTAAGGAGACGCGCCCTCAAAATCACAAATGTCCCGCAAGCCCCCGTGATGCCAGATGATCACCACCGATAAAATCTGCGCAGCCATCTGCTTGACCCCATCGTTGTCATCCCCCGCTAAACACTGTACATAGACTGCCCCAGCCGTAGCATGATCCGGACCCTTCTTATGTAGATCGGGGTTTTCATACACCGTATGCAGGTACGCAGCGAATGCATCATTGTATTTTCCCAGATCATGCAGGAGGCCTGCAAGCTTTCCGCAAGAACCCAGCCCGATCTTCTCCGCACAGGCAGCGCAATAATCGCCCACATTTTTCAAATGCCCATAAAGCGTCTGCGTCTGCAATTCCCCTGATTCTGGTTTTGGTTTTGTAATGCGCGCTACATTTGCCACATTCCGCCTCCTTTTTGCTTCGTCAGAAAATTCAGCATTATTCTACATCTATTTTATCCGATTCAAAGCATGAAGGCAACTAAAACAGCAGACATATTTCGACATATGATGTCGAAATATGTCAAACTATGTCGAAACATCTCGGCAACCAATCGCCGCGAAATCCCCTCACCGATGCAGCTGCTTCCAATACCGCCAGAACTGATAGGCGAAATGTACAAACAGCACCAGATAAACGACAAACAGTGCCAAAAAAATGTACCAAAGCCCACGCCAGCCGCTATAATCAAAATGGCCTTGCATAAACAGCTGCGGGATTATAATGCAGAAAAAGATCACCACCAACGGGAGCATGCGTCCCCGCAGTACCCGCTTCATCATATCAAACCGGGAAAAATCATCGCAAAAGATTTCCTCGTCCCCGTGCATCCGGGAAACCGGCTTCCTGAAATAGCTATAGCCGAAGAAATCCTGCAAATACTCCCATCCGCAGTCGGAAAATATCTGCACGTATTCCTGTTTATGGGCGACGCCCTCTTGGTTGTAATCCAGCTGATACACCACGTCCTCCGGCTCGCACTTCTCAAAATGATAGATGCCCGGAAATCCCACCCTGGTAAATTTCCAGCCATTCCGATGCTGCTTGCTTAGGTATTTCTCTTCCTGCTTCCACTGTGGTACGCTAAAAAACCTAATTTCCGTTTTGCTCCGTCTGTCCTTCATACCTTTTGCACCTCCATCATATTATCATACAGCCGCTTGATCCGCTTCATTTCCAGCTCCAAAACTGCCTGCCCAAGCTCCGTAATAATATAAAGCTTCCGCTTATCCTCCATCCGCACGAAACGGATCAGCCCATCCTTTTCCATCTTGGAAAGGCTTCCGTACATCGTCCCGGGGCTTAGGACGATTTCGCCGCCCGTAAGCGCTTCTACCCTGCGCACGATTCCTGCACCATGCGCTTCCTGCTGTAAACACATCAAAATATAAAACCCCGTTTCCGTCATCGGGACATACACTTTTTTAATATGTGCATCCATGCCAGCCTCCATATTGTTTCCGTTTATGATCTTCCCGCACCCTTGCATTTCAGCGGTTTGTCGCCTTGTTTTCTTTTTATGCATTAATGCTTTATCGATTTATTATATACCGGCCGCGGCCAGGCTTACCTACTGCAATGCCGCAGCCCATCCGGATATATCCCACTGCGATATATCCTCACCTTTAGTATCGCACCGCGATATAAGTTTGTCAAGATTTTTTGCAAAGCCCGGGGCTGCAAAAGCACCCATTGCACCCGCCCCTCCCGCTTGACTTCTCATTTTGACAGTGATATCCTGTTTCTGCAATTCAATTTCAATCATTTTGCATAGAAAGGACAGAGAAATGAAAATCGTAATGCTAGAACCCCTTGGCGTAGACAAAGCCGTCATGGAGCAAAAGAAAAAGATTTTTACGGATGCGGGGCATGAATTTGCAGATTGCAGCCGCAAGCTTTCCCAGCAGGAAAAGCTCGACGCCGCCAAAGACGCCGATATCTTTATCATCGCCAACAGCCCGCTTACAGCAGATATCATCGACGCAGCACCGCATTTAAAAATGATTTCCGTAGGCTTTACGGGCGTGGACCACGTAAATATGGCGCTCTGTGCCCAAAAAGGCATTACCGTATGCAATGCGCAAGGATATGCCACGGACTCCACCGCAGAGCTTGCCATCGCGCTCATGCTGGCGTGCCTGCGAAACATCGTCCCTTATGATCAGGTTGTCCGCAGCGGCGGAACGCTGGCAGGCTATACGCACAACACGTTAAAGGGAAAAACCGTAGGCATTATCGGTACGGGCGCGATCGGATGCAAAGTCGCAAGCCTCGCCAAGGTCTTCGGGTGCAAGGTCTTAGGGTACAGCAGAAGCCAAAACCCGCAGGCGCTCGAAATCGGCGTGGAATACCGGGACATTGACAGCGTATTTTCCGAAAGCGACATCATTACCCTGCATGCACCCCTTACCGAAGCGACAAAAAATATCGCCAACAAAAAACGAATCGATTCCATGAAAAAAAGCGCGATTTTAATAAACTGCGCAAGAGGCCCGCTTGTTGACAGCCAGGCGCTAGCGGATGCTCTCAATGAAGGCAGGATCGCAAAAGCCGGAATAGACGTTTTCGAAACAGAGCCGCCGATCGATCCAAATCATCCGCTGCTTACCGCGAAAAATGTCATCCTTACCCCGCATGTGGGATTTTATTCAACGGAATCCCTCGCCCAGAGAATCGATATCGTATGCGATAACATCACCGCATGGCTTGCGGGAAACCCAATTAATGTTGTAAAATAGCGCAAATAAGGAGGTCAGCATGGAACATTTTATCTTGCGACCATATAAATTTGTAAAAATACTCGGCAATATCCTGATTGCCATTGCGGTTATTCTAATCGTCGTTTTTTGGTCAATGGAAACATATGGCGGATTTTGGGTCGGTTTCATTCTCCTTCTGCTCGGCCTCCTGCTTCATTTTGCCTATCGCAAAGAATACATATCCTTTGGTGAAAATGATATCTTGATATCGAAGGCTTTTAGAAAACCCCAGACCTGCCCATATGCGCAAATCAAAACGTTTTTAATCATTCCGATGTCAAACCAAACCCAGTTCGTGCTTGTTGGAAAAAACGGAGAGCGGATTACGACCGTAGACAACGCTTTTGCCGAGCTTGAGAAAGGGGTTGCCATCCTGGCAAAGCACGGAACGCAAATCATTGACATCGCCGAGCTAATTGAAGCGGATCAGCCGATTGACGCTTATTTTCCCGCACTGACAAAGATTCAAAAAAACTATGTGCAGAATATGATCGAAATGCAAAAGGCGGCAGAGGAGGCAGAAATGGATTCCGCCTCCTTTGACATTCGCAAAACAAAGAAGCGGCTTCGCATGCTCGGAATTGCGCTTTGCCTGGCCGTGGTAATCGGATTTTTCATCGGCGGAAAAGCACTATTTAGCACTTGCATCGCTGTACTTTTATTGGTATATGGACTATATGTGAAATATTATCCGTATATGTATTTTGAATCCATCCGCACGAAAGCACAGGATTATACCTTGCAGATGCCTTTTCTCGCGCCGATTATCAGCCTGCTCATTCTGCTTATGTCGCAAGAATACTTTTCATTTGCATTTTTATCTTACGTTATTTTCGTACTCATTGCGGCTTTTATTTTGTATCTTCCGTTTCTTTTAAAGGTCAAATTTCACGCAATCCAAACGCGCATGGCGCGGATGATAAGCGTCCTTCTTGCGACGATCGTCATCGCTTATACGGTTTCATTTCCGTTAAATGTGCTTCTGACATTTAACACGCCCGTCCGTACAAATGTAACGGTAACGGATAAGGATAAGATAACGGGAAAGCATGATGATTGGTACATCTATGTCGATGACGGTACGCAATTTAGCGTGACGGAAAACGAATATCAAGAGATACATAAGGGGGATTCGATGCGGATATGTACAAGGAAAAGCGTATTTGGATTTGAATATTCCACATTGCATAAATGATGAAGCCGCACAGCTTTTGTGGTTTTGCGAGCTTTCATATTTTCACGCAAAAATGATGCAAAGCTCCGCTTATGCCATACGCCCCTAAAAATACAAAATAGAATATTTGACAAACGCTTGAGCATACGATATAATCATTACAAGCATATAGTGAAAATGCCTATTTCACACCAAACAAAAACACCGGGAGGGCGATCCCGGTGTTTTTATGTAGGCTCTTAGTTGCCACTGTTTCTGTCAAGCCATTTGCAAATGAAGTACGCAGCCACATTTGCTAAGACAGAAACGACCAGCATAATGAATACGCCCATTTTCACACCCCCTCCCTGTCACCAGTATCGGGGTGGCAACAAAATTAGTATACCATATTTTGTAATATATGGGAATTATATTC
>CAYMGZ010000175.1:0-6350 GCA_964390095.1 uncultured Lachnospiraceae bacterium
GGACTACTTCCGGCCGGATTTTAGGTTCTGACAAAACCATTTGCTAAAATCTGCCTTATGTGTTATAATGGCTCCGTGATTTATAGAAAAATGGGCAGTGCGTTGTCTGCCGTGGTGTCATGGGATGTAGTACAAAAAATATGTTTGCGGTATGCGTGGGGGAATGCGCGATACGGGATTTTCCTGCATTTACGGGATATATTTTATGGTACATACAGGGAAAATAAGAGAACAGCGCAGAAAAGAGGAGCGATATGCAGGAATTTAAGCCAGTCAAGGAAGGAAAAGTGCGGGAAATCTACGATATCGGGGAAAACCTTGTGATCGTGGCGACGGACCGGATCAGTTGTTTTGACGTGATTTTGAACAACAAGGTGGAGAAGAAGGGTGAGGTGCTCACGCAGATGTCGAAATTTTGGTTTGACATGACAAGGGACATCCTGCCGAACCACATGCTCTCGGTGGATGTGGGCGATATGCCGGAGTTTTTCCGCAACGAGCGTTTTGCGGGCAAGAGCATGCTCTGCAAAAAGCTTGAGATGCTGCCGGTGGAGTGCATTGTGCGCGGGTATATCACGGGCAGCGGCTGGGCGAGTTATGTGAAAAACGGTACGGTGTGCGGGATCAAACTGCCGGAGGGCTTAAAGGAGTCGGACAAGCTTGCGGAGCCGATTTACACGCCGTCTACAAAAGCGGAGATCGGCGACCATGACGAGAATATTTCGTTTGAGCAGAGCGTTTCCTACCTTGAGAAGCGCTATCCTGGCAAGGGGCAGGAGTACGCGGAAAAAATGCGCGACTATACGGTTGCCCTTTATAAAAAATGTGCAGAGTACGCCCTGACGCGCGGCATTATCATCGCGGACACGAAGTTTGAATTCGGGCTTGACGGGGATGGGAATATCGTGCTTGGCGATGAGATGCTGACCCCGGACAGCTCGCGGTTCTGGCCGGCAGCCGGGTATGAGCCCGGGCATGGTCAGCCTTCGTTTGACAAACAGTTCGCAAGGGATTGGCTTCGGGCGAACCCTGGCAATGACTGGACGCTGCCGCAGGATGTTTTGGAAAAAACGATTGGAAAATATTTACAGGGCTATGAACTCCTGACGGGGAAACCGCTTGCGTAGAAGAAGCAGGATGCAGGCGAATGTGACAGGGAGGCTGCTTTTTGCGGGAAGCCGCCTGCGCAAAAAAGGGCAGGGATGCGTGGCAGGGAAGGACAGGGAAGAAAGGGGGGCGGGGAAAATGGAGCCGAGGGAATATATCGTTGCCTCCATCGACGGCGACTATGCGAACTTAGTCCTGATGGGGGAACCGGATGGTGAGGGGAAGCTTGTGGCAAGGGCGCTGCTGCCGGAGGAAATCACGGAGGGCTGTGTGCTTGTCTATGAATGTTTGGAATACCGTGTGAAAGAATAAGAAAGCATGAAGAAGGAGCAGAAGGATGATACGGGAGAGATTGGAAAAATTGCGCGCCCTCATGGAGCGCGAGGGGCTTGATGCCTACCTGATCCTGACGGAGGATTTCCATGGGTCGGAATATGTCGGGGATTATTTTAAATGCCGGAAATACATGTCCGGGTTTACGGGCTCGGCGGGCAGCCTGCTTGTGATGAAGGATATGGCAGGCCTGTGGACGGACGGGCGTTATTTTTTGCAGGCGGAGAAGGAGCTTGCCGGGACGACCATCACGCTGTTTAAATTGCAGGAGGAGGGGGTGCCAAAGCTGTCCGAGTTTTTGGCGGACAAACTTCCTTCCGGTGCAAAACTTGGTTTTGACGGGCGTGCCATCAATTATAAAACGGCGCAGCTTTTTGAAAAATTGTTTGAGAAAAAAGAAAAGAAAATCACGTTTGTGTATGACAAGGACCTGGTTGGGGAAATCTGGGAGGGCCGCCCTGCCCTTTCGGCGGAACCAGTGATGTTGCTGGATCTTTCCTGTACGGGGAAATCCCGCGCGGACAAGCTTTCGGATGTCCGGAAAAAAATGGCGGAGAAAAAGGCGGACTATTTTGTGCTTTCCTCGCTCGATGATATTGCGTGGCTCTTAAATATCCGTGGGAATGATGTGGCATGCAGCCCGGTCGTGCTTTCTTATTTTGCGATGACGCAGGAGACAGCAACGCTCTTTGTCAACGGGAAGACCTTGTCCGAAAAGGTGCGGGCGGCACTTGCGGCGGATGGGGTGACATTTTCGGAGTATGATGCGGTATACGGCTATGTGCGCCAAATCCCGGAAGGGAAATCCCTTTACGTCGATGACAAAAAGACGAATTATGCGGTGATGAAAAACCGGAGGGAAGGCGTAAAACTTTTGTGCGGGGATAATTTCACGCTTCTGCCAAAATGTACCAAAAATTCGACGGAGGTGGAGAACGAGCGAAAAGTGCATGTCCGCGACGGCGTGGCGGTCACGAAGCTGATCTACTGGTTAAAGAAAAATATCGGGAAGCTTCCGATGACGGAGCTTTCGGTGGCACAGAAGTATGAGGAACTGCGCGGGCAGCAGGAACATTATATGGGACCGAGCTTTGAGCCGATCATCGGTTACAAGGAGCATGGTGCCATCATCCACTATTCGGCGACAGAGGAGAGCAATGTGCCGCTTGCGCCGGAAGGGATGGTGCTGATGGATACCGGCGGGCAATACCTTGAGGGGACGACCGACATCACGAGGACCGTGGCGCTAGGACCGGTCACACAGGAGGAAAAAGAAGCTTTCACGCTTGTGCTGCGCGGCCACCTAAACCTTGCCGGGGTAAAATTTAAGTCCGGGCTGTGCGGTGCGAACCTTGACTGCCTGGCACGCATCCCGCTTTGGGAGCAGGGCTATGATTATAACCATGGCACGGGGCACGGGGTTGGGTGTTTCTTAAATGTCCACGAAGGACCGGTCAATTTCCACTGGCGCATCGGGGACCCTGGGCGGAACGCCCACACCCCGGTCGCGGAGGGCATGGTGGTCTCGGATGAACCCGGGGTTTATCTGGCGGGGAAATTCGGGATCCGCACGGAGAACCTGATTGTCTGCAAGAAGGAAGAGAAGACGGAGTTTGGGCAGTTCTTAAGTTTCGAGACGCTCACGATGGTTCCGATCGACCTTGACCTTGTGCTCCCGGAAAAAATGGATGAACGGGAGAAGGGGCTTCTGAATGCGTACCATGAAAAGGTGTATGGGACAATCTCGCCGTATCTTTCGGAGGAAGAGGCGGCGTGGTTGAGGGAAGTGACAAGGGCAGTGTGAGTGCCTGTGCAATCGGGCAGGGGAACGTTTTTCTCTCCTGCCCGCTGTGCGCCCCGCATACTGCATCGGCAGTAAATTTCCATATGCGGGCCTGCGCATAAAAAACATCCCGCCGGTGGGTTAGTCCTGCGGGATGTTTTTATTTTTTGGTTCCTGTCCAAAAAAGCGCCATAAAAAATTAAGCAAGCTTGTTGACAGCCTTCGCAAGCCTGGAAACTTTCCTTGCTGCGGTATTTTTGTGGTAAATGCCCTTTGCGGCAGCTTTGTTGATCGCAACCGTGGCGGTCTTAAGAGCGGTGGCGGCAGCAGCCTTGTCTGCGGCGGCAATTGCAGCGTCAACCTTCTTTACCAAAGTCTTTACCTTGGATTTTACCATCTTATTCCTCAAAGTCTTTTTTTCAATAACTAAGATCCTTTTCTTGGCGGATTTAATGTTAGCCAACCTCTACACCTCCAAACGATAATGTTTTTTCGCATGAAAGTTTTCGGGGAATCCGGACACGGACGTTTCCCGGAAAACATACTGTTAAATCATAAATCATTTTATGTCGGATGTCAAGAGAAAAATTGCATAAATTTATAAGGAATTACAAAAGATAGGTTATATTCCACGGGTACAAAAAGGATGGGAACCCGGGTTTTTTGGAAAGGAAACACCGGAAAAGAGGAATAGAGAGGAGATGGGCGGAATATTATGGAAGGAGATATTCGGACGGATCTCGCACTTGAGATGCGGGAGAGGTTCACGGAGGATAATGTCGAGGTACAGGGGGTGGCGCTGACGGAGGATTTCTGCGGGGATGGCAGGATGCGGGTGACAAAGGTGGAGATTTTGGATGAGCATGGCGCGGATGTGATGAAAAAGCCCATCGGCACCTATATTACCGTGGAGGCGGCAAAGCTTTTTTCCGGCGGGGAAGGGGAACGCAGGAAGGTGAGCGAGGAAGTGGGCAGGCAGTTAGCCTTGTTATGCCCCGGCAAAAAAGTCCGGCAGGTGCTGGTGACGGGGCTTGGGAACCGTGAGGTAACGCCGGATTCCTTAGGACCGCTTGTGACCGACCATCTCTTTGTGACAAGGCATCTTTTGCGCGAGTACGGGAAGGGTTTTTTGAATGAGCAGCTAAAGAAGGGGGAAGGCGAACCGGAGGTCGCCTTAAGCGCCGTGGCACCGGGGGTTATGGGGCAGACCGGGATGGAGGCGGCAGAGATCATACAGGGGATCGTAAAGCGGACCAAACCGGACCTGGTCCTGGTCGTGGACGCGCTTGCCGCAAGGAGCGTGGAGCGTTTGAATACGACGGTGCAGCTGACGGACACAGGGATATGCCCCGGTGCGGGGATCGGGAATAACCGTAAATCGCTGAACAAGGAGAGTGTGGGCTGCCCGGTCATTGCAATCGGTGTCCCGACGGTTGTGGACGCGGTGACGATTGTGCGGGATTCCATGGAAGAAATGCTAAAGGAACAGGGCTATGAGAAAAAGGAAATCGGGCTTTTCCTGCGTGGGGTGGAGGACATGCGTAAAATGAACACCATGTTTGTCACGCCAAAATCGATTGATGAGGAGATACACCAGATGAGCCGGACAATCTCGGAGGCAATCAATTATTGCTTTTTTGATATCTGAGAGGAAGGATAGGAAGTATTGCTTCTGGAATGGGGGAAGGTTATGAGGCGGCGGCAGAAGGAAAAATGGAAAAAGCTATTGGTGCTTTTTTGTGGCACCGTATGTTTGGTGTTTGGGCTGCGTGCCCTGTCAGGGCTTGTGCAGTCCGTCGGACGGCAGCTTCTGCCCGATGGGGAGGGGCTGCCTGCACAGGTCGGGGAAGGGTTGCTGCTAAAAGACCGTTCCCTGTTTTCCTATTTATTGTTCCACGAAGAAGGGCGGGGACCGTTCCGCTATATTTCCGAGCGGGTCCTTGACCATAGCCGGTACATACTTGCATCACCGCAGGAGGCAGACCCTGCTTTTTTGCCTTTTCAGGAAAAAGCGGAAGGGAAGGAAGGGCAGGAAACGGATTATGTGGTGGAAGGGCAGGCATCCGAGAAGGTGGAGGCGAAACTGGAACAGGGACTGCTTGAGAGTGTGATGTCGGAAAATGCGGCATATGGGGATTATCTGCCGGTATCCTACGCGAAGGGGGAGGTGGAGGCCGTTGTGCAAATCCCGCAGGTGGATGAGGGATTGCCGGTGGTAAAGAAGGACGTTGCGGCAAGGATTTTGCTGGAAAATAGTTACAATCTCAGGGAGCTTTCCAACCCGGATTCGCTGATCTCAAAGTATTATATTGTTGATTCCGTCACAAGCACATTGCCGGAGCTTTTTAATGGGAAGGAACTGATCTTTAGGGATCTTACGATTGACCCGGTGAAGGAGGGGGGCTACCAGATCCTGATCTACCACACACATGGCTCGGAAGGGTTTGTGGACAGCAGGAAGGATGAGGTGATGGACACGGTCAGGGGACCTGGGGAGAAACTGGCGGAATACCTGCGCGGCTATGGGTATACGGTCTACCACGATATGACGGCATATGACAGGAAGGATGGCAAGGATAACCGCAATGCCGCCTACAGCACGGCAAGACCGGAAATCGAGGCTTTTTTGGAAGAACATCCGGAAGTGGAGGTGATCATCGACCTGCACCGTGACAGCGGGCAAAGACGCGTCGCGACGGTAAACGGCAGGGCGACCGCCCAGATCATGCTGTTTAACGGTCTTTGCCGCAATGCTTCCGGACCGATCGATTACCTTCCGAACCCCAACCTTTCCGGGAACCTTGCATTCAGCCTGCAGACGAATTTGATTGGGCGGGTGCTTTACCCGAACCTGATGTTCCGGATCTACCTGAAGAATTACCGTTACAACCAGCATTTTAGGGAACGCTGTATGCTGATTGAGCTTGGCACGGATCAGAATACGGTGGAGGAGGCGTACAATGCGATGGAACCACTTGCTAATATCCTTGATATGGTGTTGCGGCGAGAGGGGGAAGATTCCTAGGGTGTGTGTCTGGCCTTTGGCTTTTGCACGCCTTTTGCATAAAAAAATTTACAAATCCCCTATTTTTATGGTATAAAATGTATCATTTTGCAAAGTGACTGG
>CAYMGZ010000176.1:0-6297 GCA_964390095.1 uncultured Lachnospiraceae bacterium
TTTTACGCGCCGTCCATCTCAGGTAATGCTTATCTTGTATGGAAACTTTTGTTTTCATCAGATACTTATGGATGGGCAAACGCGTGGATGATCAAGCTCGGGCTTACAAATGAAGCAATCCTGTGGCTGCAGACCGAGGGCTACATCATGCCGATCCTCATCGTCGTGCAGTTATGGTTAAGCCTTGGCATCAGTTTCCTGACCTTTATCGCGGGCTTACAGAACATGGACAAATCGCTCTATGAGGCGGCGGCGGTCGAGGGCATCAAGAACCGCTGGCAGGAGCTTTGGTACATCACCCTGCCGTCCATGAAGCCGCAGTTAATGTTCGGTGCGGTCATGCAGATCACAAGCTCGCTGTCCGTATCGCAGCTCTCCATCGACCTTGTCGGGTTCCCGTCCGTCAACTATGCCGGGCACACGATCCTGACACACCTGCACGACTTCGGTAATATCCGCTACGAACTGGGATACGCGTGTACGATTGCCGTGATACTTTTCTTCATCATGATGATCTGCAACGTGCTTGTACAGAAGCTGCTGCGCAAACTGGGATAGGAGGCCGCTATGAAATTATTCCGATTGATTAAAAAGAAAATGGTGAGCCGGAAATTCAAGCGGAGGAACCGGAGCCTTGGCGGCGATGTCGCCCTCACCGTGATCCTTGGACTTTTTGGTATATTCAGCCTTTTCCCGCTGTTGTACACGGTGACGAGCGCGTTTAAGCCGTTCAGCGAGATCTTCATCTTCCCGCCGAGGCTGACCGTCGATAACCCGACCACGGACAATTTCGTTGACCTTGCAACCATCATCGAAGGGTTCGCGATCCCGTTTTCGCGGTATGCGTTCAATACTTTATTTATCACCGGGATCGGTACGTTCGGCACGGTGCTTTTGGGCTCGATGGCGGCGTTCCCAATCGCGAAATACAAATTTCCGGGTTCGGCATTCATGAGCAACCTGATCGTGTATGCGCTCATGTTCTCCGCGTCGGTCACGGCGATCCCGAACTACCTGATCATGGATTCGCTGCATTTGATCGACAGTTACTGGGCGGTCATCCTCCCGGCGGTCGGCGGCACGCTCGGCCTCTACCTGATGAAAAACTTCATGGTACAGGTGCCGGACGAGATGATCGAGGCGGCGAAGATTGACGGCGCGACCGAATTCCAGACATATTGGAAGGTTGTGATGCCGCTTTGCAAGCCGGCATGGATCACATTGATTATTTTCTCGTTCCAACAGATGTGGGGGACGACGGGCGGCATCTTTATCTACTCGGAGGAATTAAAGCCGTTGAGCTACGTGCTCTCCCAGCTTGTTTCCGGCGGTATCGCCAGAACGGGTGTCGCGTCCGCAGTATCCCTGATCATGCTCATCGTCCCGGTCGGCGTGTTCGTGGTATCCCAGAGCAATGTCATTGAGACGATGTCCACATCGGGAATAAAAGGGTAGGTGATACGGTATGAATAAAAAAATAAAACGAATCATCAGCATTACGTTTGTGTTCATTCTGCTCATGCTGCCGGTAAAAGTGTCCGCCTCGGACGGAAGCAGCTATGTTTATGACGGATATATTTACGATTTCTGGGGAAATGTCAAAGAAAGCCCGGCAACGTTCCAGCTGGAGCGGACAATTGACGTGAATAACATGGGTGGTTCCAAGCTTGGCAGCGTGGACGATGTCTGCACAAGTGCGGACGGGCGGATTTTCCTTGTGGATTCCACCGAGAGCAGGATCTTTGTGCTGGATCAGGACGGGGGGCTGCTCGCAAACCTGAAACTGATGCGGAACGCGGAGAATAAGATTGCACTTGATGAGGCGGGGAACCAGATCATGCTGACCGCCCCGGAGGGTGTCTTCGTACACGAGAAGAACAAGGAGCTTTATGTCGCGGATACCGGGGCAGGCCGTATCCTTGTGCTTGACCTTGACAGTTACGCCTTAAAGCGCATCATCAACCAGCCGGATAACCTGACCGGGTCAACGCAGTTCAAGCCGTCAAAGATCACGGTGGATATGGCGGACCGCATCTATGTCGTCGTGCAGTCCAGCTATGAGGGGATTATCGAGCTGACGGCGGACGGGAGCTTTTCCGGGTATTACGGTGTGAACACGCCAAGGGTCAGCCTGATTGATTATTTCTGGAAATCCCTTGCGAGTGACGAGCAGAAGGCGCAGATGTCAAAGACCTATGCCCCGGCGTTCAACAATATTGCGCTGGACGGCGAGGGGTTTGTGATGGCAGTGACCTACGATACCTCGGCGGCGGATATGGTATTCCGCTTAAATTCCAAAGGGGAGAACGTACTGCGCGAGGAGGGGAACACCTTTGTGACCGGTGAGATCTGGAGCCTCCACAGCGATGACCAGGGAAGCCGTTTTGTCGATATCGCGGTGACGGATTACGGCACCTATGCGCTGATCGACCGCGCGCACGGCAGGATTTTCCTCTATAATTTCGACGGCGAGCTGATCAATGTTTTTGGCACGGTCGGGAATTTGAAGGGGGAGTTTAAGGATCCGTCCGGCATCGCGTGGCTTGGCGACAAGCTGGTTGTTTCCGACAAAACCTTAAAATGCGCCTACGTCATGGCACCGACGGAGTTTGGGAAGGCAGTGCTTGACGGAAACCGCTGCTATTACAATGGCAGGTGGGATGATGCACTGGTACATTTTGAGAAAGCAATCAAATTCAATGTCAATTATGATGTGGCGTACAGTGGTATCGGAAAAAATTACCTGATGAAAAGTGAGTACAAAAAGGCGATGGAATATTTCAAACTTGGCCAGAACCGGACATTTTATTCCAAAGCCTACAATGGCTACCGCAGCGAGATGCTTGAGAAGTATTTCCCGTTGGTCATGGTTATTTTTATCGCCCTGATTGGCTGGATGATCTTTTCGGAGATCCGCTACCATAAAAAAGGAGGGAAGAAGAAGTGAAGGAAGAGATTCGCGAAAAACTCAGTTACCTGAAACGCTCGATTTTCCATCCCTTCGATGGTTTTTACGAGATCCGCTTCCGCAAAAAAGGAAGCACGATACTCGCCATCCTCCTGCTGATGGTCTTCGGTGTCCTGCGCTGCGTGGAGCACCAGTACACGGGCTTTATCATGAATACCAACGAGCTTGAGTCGATGAACAGTGTTTCCATTTTCGCCACGACCGTTTTGGTACTTGTGCTCTTTGCCGTCAGCAACTGGACGGTAACAACACTCCTAAACGGCAGCGGGAACCTCCCGGCGATCGTGACAGTGCTTGGCTATTCGCTGGTGCCGTATATGTTTGGTATCGTCATCAAGGTATTTGTGAGCAATTTCATCATCCTTGAGGAGGCGATGATATTAAATGTCGTTGTGAATATGGGGCTTGTCTGGTCGGTTTTCATGCTGGTGGCGGGGCTTTTGACCATCCACGAATACACATTCGGCAAAAATGCGGCGGCAATTTTCCTAACCTTTGTCGCGGCGATCATCATCGTATTTATCGGAATGCTTTTCTTTACGCTGATTGAGCAGATGGTGAGCTTCATCGTCTCGGTCGCGCAGGAAATGATCCGAAGAATGTAGAAGGGGGGTGCCATTCATGAATTTTTGGAAAAAATTAAAGGAAAATGCGGCAGTGAAGGCAATCCGGCGCTTCTACGCAAAACATGTCATCCGCAAACTCTTTTTGACCATCCTCTGCGTGGTGCTCTTGGCCGGTATTATTTACATGTTCCCGGTGCTTTTTGTAAAAAGTGGCAATGCCCCGGATGTAAAGAGTGCGCCACTGTCGGAATCGCTTGGTGAGGTCGCACTTGGGGAAGGGCGGATCTTAATTGCGGAAAACGGGGGGAAGGAACTCTACCTTTCCACGGACAGCCTGATTTTTGAACTGGTGGACAAAGAAACAGGAACAAAGCTTTTTTCGGGTTCTGCGGCATCGGAGGAAGGCAGCGAAAAGGCATTGCTCTTAGTGCAGTACCTCGGCGAGGATAACAACTTAAGCGAATGGAATTCCTATGATAACAGCGTGGCACTTGGTTCCTACGATATGCAGCGCATCGCGGACGGCATCCGCATCCATATGAATTTCAACGAGGGGGAATCCCAGCGTTTTTATGAATACTGCCCGAAAAAGATGTCGATTGAGCGGTATGAGGAATTCTTTGCCGGCGGCCTCAGGAAGGCAAAGGAGGCAGGGGAAATCACGGCAGCGCAGGAGCAGAGGTACCAGATGGCGCTTGGGCTTGTCTACAAAAAGAGCATCATGGAGGAATGCTATGCCGTTACGTATATCGGCACGCCTCCGGTCAGTGCGGTAAAGCAGATGCTTGAGATCAACAAGATTGTCGGCTATACGCAGGAGATGCTGTTTGAGGATGCGGAGCAATTCGGTTTCACGGTCACGTTCGTGGAGCCCGCCAACTTCGATATCACGGTTGAGGCAGTGCTTGAGGACGGTGAGCTCGTCGTGCGTATGCCGGCGGGGGCGATGGTATCGAACAACGATTACTATAGCATCCAGAATGTAAAATTCCTGCCAAACTTCGGTGCGGCAGCATCGGACTATGAGGATGGCTATATCCTTGTGCCGGATGGCGCAGGCGCACTCTTTTCTTTTAACAGCAATATCCCGACCATCAAGGATTACGAGCGCCCGGTGTATGACAACGATTACTTCAAGGATTATTCCTTTATGCCGGAATACGGGCAGGAGCTGATGATGCCGGTCTATGGCATGGGTTACGGTCCGTCCGAAAATACCGAAAAAGGTTTTTTTGCCATTATTGAGTCGGGTGCACACAGTGCTTATATCAACGTAAAGCTTGCCGGGACGGCGGACGGCAGCTCAAAGTACAACAAGGCCTATGCTTCCTTTGACATCAACCAGTTCCAAAGGGTGAAGATCAACGGCGTGTACAGCGAGAATTCCGCAAATTATCTGGTGCAGACAGGAATGCAGGATTTTGACTGCACGGTGCGCTACCATATGTATGGCGGGCAAGTGACATATTTTGACATGGCAAAAGATTATCAGGCCTACCTGATGGGGCGGTACGGTATGCAGACTGCTTACAGTGACGGCGCAGCCAGCCTTTACCTTGAATTTGTCGGGGCACTTTCCTTACAGAAGCGTTTTGTCGGCATTCCGTACAATTCGGTGTACTCCATGACGAGCTACAAGGATCTGAAGGGAATCTTTGATGACCTTTCCGGTGTGCGTTACCAAGTCCAGTATGACGGTGCATTCAATGGCGGCATGGATAACAGCATGAATTCCGAGGCGAAGCTGGTGAAGAAAAATGGCAGCAAGAAGGAATTGCGTTCCCTGCTTGATTACGCAGAAGAAAAAGGGTTTGATTTTTATCTGGCGTTAGCCCCGGCAAAAGTGTCGGAGGACGGGAACGGTTTTATGGCCGGCATCCATGCGGCGAGGGATTTTGCCAACAATGAAGTCATGCTCTACCGCTATATGCCGGCAATCGGTGTCCTAAGCGGAATGCTTTACGGCGGCGGTTCCCACAATGGGTATTATCTGCTCGCGCCGAAATATTTAGACTATGTGGTGGACGGTTTCCTGAAAGATTCGGACGATTACGGGAAGCTTGCCATTCAGGGGCTTGCCGGGATGTATTACGCGGATTACCATTTTGGCGGTACCATAACCGGTGAGGAGGGTGCTGCCATCATCACGGAGAATTTAGGGAAGCTTGCAGAGAGGAAGCTCGCACTGGAAGACCCGTTCATGGATAATATCGCTTACGGCAGCATCGCGGTGGATGTCTCAAAGGAAAGCAGTGATTACGCGACTTTCGCACAGACGGTCCCGTTTAGACAGCTTGTGATGAACGGGCTTTGTGAGTACACGACAGAGGATGTTAACATCTCATCGAAAAACCCGGCGTATTTTGTTTTGCAGGCGGCGGAACTTGCTTCCTACCCGAAGTATATCCTGACCGCAAAGCCGGTGACGACCCTGAAAAATACCGATTACCATTATCTGTATGCCGCGCAGTATGACCTGTTAAAAGATGATATAAAGGCAATGTATGCGGAAATAGCAGAGATCCGGAGTAAAATCGGCACGAATGAGATTGTGGGGCATACCTGTCTGGCAAACAAGGTTTACAAGACCACCTACGCAAACGGTGTGGAGGTGACAGTCAATTATAACCTCCATAGCGTGGAGCTTTTGGACGGCACGGTACTTGATGCCGAGTCATATCGGATCGAGGGGGGGAAATAGGAATGAAAAAAAGAAAAAATCTGACTTATCAGGTAAAACGAAAAATTAAAGATCTGATTATT
>CAYMGZ010000177.1:0-6262 GCA_964390095.1 uncultured Lachnospiraceae bacterium
ACAGCCTTGTAACCCGCCTCAATGTCAACTCCTGCTTTCTTGTAGTCCATGACCATCCTCCATATCATCTTGGTTTTCGCAGGCAGGATGAGCCTATCCCAACACGGGCGGTCCGCCCTGCCCTGCTCCTATTTTAGCATAAATCCCTGCGTTTGTCGTGCTTTTTTTCAAGGGATTGTCCGGCATACCTTTTACTTCTTCTTTTTCTCTGTATCGATCTGCTTTAACACATCCTTGACTGCCGCCATAAACTGTGCGTCCTCCTCCAGCGTGACCTTCTCCGCCGCCGTATGCTCCGTCGGCTCCACGATGATATCCGGCGTGATGCCAACCCCGTGGATGTTGCGCCCCTTCGGCGTATAGTAATCTGCGATCGTTAACTTGACGGCCGAACCATCCCCGAGCGGGATAACCGACTGCACAATGCCCTTGCCAAAGCTCTGTGTCCCCACAATCGTTGCCACGCCATAATCCTGCACTGCCCCGGCAAAGATTTCCGACGCGCTCGCACTGTTGCCGTTCACAATGACTGCCATCGGGATATCGTAACATGCCGCATCCGATTTGTAATCCTCCCTGCTGCCATATTTATCCTGCATATAAACGGTA
This sequence comes from uncultured Lachnospiraceae bacterium, assembly GCA_964390095.1. Taxonomy (GTDB): domain Bacteria; phylum Bacillota; class Clostridia; order Lachnospirales; family Lachnospiraceae; genus RGIG4057. The sequence continues at coordinate 610 of CAYMGZ010000177.1, forward strand.
AGCCCCTGTGGCAGCAACGGGTCAAGCATTTCTGTCACCGCATCCAAAAGCCCGCCCGGATTGTCGCGCAGGTCGATGATGATCCCCTCCGCGCCCCATTCCCTCAGATCCGTAAGGGCCGCCAGAAACTGCTTTGTCGTCGGCTCGTCAAACTCAAGCACCGTGATCAGGCCAAGCTTATGCCCATCCTGCGTCAGGCGCTCACTCGAAACCGTATCCACCTCGACAAAATCACGCGTCACTTCCATGTCAAGATATTCCCCTGTGCTTTCGCGGTAGACCGTGATCACGACCTTCGTGCCCGCCTCCCCTTTCATCTTGGAGACCACAAGGTTGATATCCTGCCCGCTCACTTCCTCATCATCCACCTTGTAGATGATATCCCCGGCAAGGATGCCGGCCTTTTGTGCCGGGGAATCCTTGAACGGCCGGACAATGCTGATCAGCATTGTCTTGACATTCTGCTGGACAAGGCAGCCGATCCCGCAGTAAACACCGGATGTACTCTCCTGCATCGACGCATATTCTTCCTTTGTATAATAGACAGAATACGGATCGTTGCATGCATTCATCAATGCCCGGTAGATCGCCGTCTGGTAATCATCCTGCGTCACGTCGTAAAGAAAATAATTGTCAATCAGGCGCATAATGTAAGTCGCCTTGGAATCCATCAGCCCCGCCGCATCCGTTTTGTTTTGTGTCAGGAGGTTGCCCGCCTCGCTGCTGCCATCTTCCTCATCCCTCCCGGTGCTTCCCTGCTGCACGTTCTCCCCCGCATCCTTATCCGCTTTTGCGGTGACCGCATATACGCCGGTAAAAATCAGCATTGTACATACGATCCCCATGATCATACCCAGTATAAACCTGCCTCTGTCTTTCATGCCAACCTCCAACCTCATTTCCGCTGCCTATACAGCCTTTCAAACTTGAAAACTGCCACCATCCCAACCTTTGCAAAACCAGCCGGTGCATCTACTGCTTAATTATAGCTCACATACTTTAGCGGGTCAACGTAATTCCCATTGACCGACACGGAATAATGCACATGCGGCCCCGTTGAGATCCCGGTCGAACCGACCAGCGCGATCACGCTGCCTTGGAGCACTTCATCCCCTGCCGAGACAAGGAGCTTGGAACAGTGCATATAATATGTGACCAGCCCGCCGCCATGGTCAATCGCCACATAATTCCCACGGCTCGCGTTGTAGGCCGCCTCGGTCACCGTCCCGGACAGTGTCGCGACAATGCGCGCACCGTACACGCCGCCGATATCAAGGCCCCTGTGGTAGGTACTCGCCCCTTGGGTCGGCGCGACACGCGGCCCGAAATACGCGTAGATCCTCCCGTCCCCCGGAAGTGGCCAGATCATATTGTCTGGATTTCTTTCGTCTTTTACCACAACATTGTCTGCTGCTGCGAGGCGTTTCGCGTCGCTCTCACTCTCGGCCGCTTCCGCCGCCGCCTTCGCTGCCGCCGCCGCCTCTTCCGCCTTCCGCCTGCGCTCCGCTTCCTCTGCCGCCCTTTTTGCTTCCTCCTCCTTGCGCCTGCGCTCCTCCTCCTCGATGCGCTTGCGTTCCTCCTCCTTGATCGTCTCGATGTTCGCCTCTTCCCTTGTGATTTCCTCGGCATAATCCGCAAACGTTTCCGCGTCAAGCTCTAACTGCGCCAGGTAAACCTCAATCTCCGCGCTTTTGTCCGCCGCAAGCTGCGTGAGGGTCGTGCGGTTAAATTCCGCCGTCTCCTTCAACACGCCAAGGGATGTAAGCTCTGCCTCCAACAACTGCTTGTGCTGTTCGACCGCCTGCTTTGCCTGTGTATATTTTACCAGAAGTTCTTTATCGTACTCCGTGATCTCCTTCTGGTACTCCACACGGTTTAAGATCTCCGAAAGGCTTGTTGCCCCCAAAAGCAGGCTCCAGATACCTTCCTCGCCGTTCTCATACATATATTGTATCCGGCGTTTCATCGCCTCATACTGCGCCGCCTCCGTTTCCTGTGCCAAGGACAGTTCTTCCTTCGTCGTCTCAAGCTCGGCCTCCGCCAGCTTAATCTGCGCCTCCAAGTCCTCAATCTCATCGTTTAACGCCATGATCTGCATGTCAAGCTCCGCGATATAGTCAAGAAGGTCTTCCTTTTTTTGCTCATTCTCCCGGATCTGCGCCGCAACCTCCTGCTTTTTTTTCTCAAGCTCCTCCTTGCGCTTCTCGGCTTCTGCCAGTTTTTCCTCATAACTTTTCGAAAGCTGGAAAAACTTGGCCGCCGCACCCCCGCCTGCCGCCAATTGGTTTGCGAGCACCGCCGCATCCACGCGGACATTCCTGATTACAGCGGGGGCAAATTCCACTGCACAAAGCCCAAACACAAGCAAAAAAACCAAAATCCCCCGCGCCTTGTAAGAACCTTTCATCCTATCCCCCATTTCCGTATCAATTTATCTTTTTAAGCTGTTTTTTTAACGTCAACCATGTCCCAAATATCCCGATCCCGATCCCGATCCCCAAGGAGATTGGCACCAGGGTATGGAAAACCTTCCCGGAATCCAACAGCATGGTTCCCTTGCCAAGCACACTGACCAGCTTTTGTGCAATATAGCCGGAGACCCTGCGGTACACACCATACAAAAGCGCAAGCGGGATTGCCGCACCGATCACCCCGAGCAGGATGCCCTCCACGAAAAACGGGGCTTCAATAAAAAAATCCGTCGCCCCAATCAGCTTCATGATTGAAATTTCCTGTGCCCGTATGGAAATCCCCGTCGATATCGTCGTGCTGATCAAAAAGACCGCCACCGCCGCCAAAATTCCGATGATCACCGTTGTCACAACACTCACCGCCCGGTTGATCCCGTTTAACATATCCGCAAGCTCCTTGGAATCGTTAATAAGGCGCACATCCGGGAACGACTCGATATAGCGGACCAAGGCATCCTGCGCCGCCACATCGTTGATGTGGACTTCAAGGGAAGCGGAATTTTCTAACGGGTTATCCTCCCCGAAGCTCTCCACCTGCTCCGCCGTCAGGCTCGTTTCCTTGTAGCGCTCCCACGCTTCCTCTGCCGAAACATAATTCACATAGGCCACCTCCGCGCGCCGCTCAATCTCATCCTGCACCTGCGCAATCCGTGCCATCCCGGTTCCCTCCGCAAAAAAAACAGTCACGCCGACATTCGTCTCCGCGCCCCTGATCGCGTATTGCAGGTTCTGCAGCAGGAAATAGAAGATCCCGAACAAAAACAGGCAGGCAGCCATCGTCCCGATGGAGGCAAGGGAAAACATACGGTTGCGCCTAAGGTTTTTTCCACCCTGCCGGACACTATATACTACTGTACTTATTCTTGGCATATGCATATCCACCTTTTTGGTCGCTGACAATGATTCCGTTTTTTACCGTGATCACACGCTTTTGCATCTGGTCAACGATCTCACGGTTGTGCGTGACGACAACAACCGTCGTCCCCCTGCGGTTGATCTCCTCCAGAAGATGCATGATCTCCCATGAATTCTTCGGGTCAAGGTTCCCCGTCGGCTCGTCGGCAAGCAAAATCACCGGGTTGTTCACAAGCGCGCGCGCCAGCGCCACACGCTGCTGTTCCCCACCGGAGAGTTCGTTCGGCATCGCCTTGTATTTGTCCGCCAGCCCGACGGTCGCCAACATCCTCGGTGTCTGGCGGCGGATCTCACGCGCCGGTGCCTCGATCACATGCTGTGCGAAAGCAACATTCTCAAACACCGTCCGGTCCGGCAGAAGCCTGAAATCCTGGAACACAACACCCAGCTTTCTGCGGAACCTCGCCACCTGCCATCTCCGTAACTTCTCCAAAAGCTTCCCCGCCACATAAACGCGCCCGGAAGTCGGCTTGATCTCCCGCAACATCAGCTTGATCAGGGTTGATTTCCCCGAACCGCTGTTCCCCACGATGAAAACAAATTCGCCTTTCCGTATCTCTATATTCACGTTTTTCAGTGCCGGTATCCCGCTCTGGTATTCTTTTGACACATTTTCAAAGAGGATGACCGGCACATCAATATCTTTTAACTGGCTTTCCAGATCGTAACGTTTACCCAATTTTTTCCTTCCCTTTCCAACCCTGCACCCAAAAGGAAGGCGTTTTCCGGCCTGCCACACAAATGCAGGAAATGCCGACACCGAAAAATCCCCTTCCCGGCATCAGCATCTTTTCTCTAAAATTCCTGGTTCTCCATATATTTCATATATTTTACCACCATTAATGCAATCTTGAAGGTAATGGCATCGTCAAAAACACGCAGGTCAAGGTTCGTGCTCTTTTGCAGCTTATCCAGACGGTATACCAGGGTATTGCGGTGGATGTAGAGCTGCCTTGAGGTTTCCGAGACATTTAGGCTGTTCTCAAAAAATTTGTTGATCGTCGTCAACGTCTCCTCGTCAAACTCATCCGGCGATTTCCCGTCAAAAATCTCACGGATGAACATCCGGCACAACGGCATCGGGAGCTGGTAAATCAGACGGCCAATCCCTAAATTGCTGTACGCAACCACATTGCGCCCACTGTAGAAAATCTTGCCGACATCAAGCGCCATCTTCGCCTCCTTGTAGGAGCGCGAGACATCCTTGATCTCATTCACGATCGTGCCAAACGCCACATGCGCCTTTGTCATCGCTTCCGTGTTCAGCATATCCAAAATGACCTTCGCCGTCTTCGTCATATCCTCGTAAGTCTCATTCGGCTTAAGTTCTTTTACAAGGATGATGTTCTTCTCATCCACCGCCGTGATGAAATCCCTGGTCTTCCCGGAAAAAAGGCCCCGGACCGTCTCCAGTGCATTCGTATCCTTCTCATTTTTCGTCTCGATGATAAAGACGACCCTGCGCACATCCGTCTCAATATGCAACTTTTTCGCACGGTTATAAATATCCACAAGCAACAGGTTGTCAAGGAGCAGGTTCTTGATGAAATTATCCTTGTCGTAGCGCTCCTTGTACGCAACCAAAAGATTCTGTATCTGGAATGCCGCAAGCTTGCCGATCATATAGACATCGTCACTCTCGCCCTTGGCGAGGATCACATATTCCAGCTGGTGCTCATCGAACACCTTGAAAAACTGGAAACCGGAAAGCACCTGGCTGTCCGCCGGTGAATCCACAAACGCCAACACTGCGCCTTCATATTCCTCCGCATTCCCGATTGTTGTCGCGAGCGCCTTCCCCTCCGTGTCCATGACACAGATATCCACCCGCGTGATTGTCTTTAAACCTTCTATCGTATTTTGAAGAATCTGATTTGAAATCATATGGGGACACCACACCTTTCCGTGTTACTGCAAAGAGAACCCCACTTCCAAGTTCTCTCATATCCATAAGTTTAACATTTTTCTCGGAAAAAGTAAACGAATTTTCTGCAAAGTTTATGTAAATTTTCGCATTTGGGGACTGGTACGGGAAAAGCCACCTCCCTTTTGCCCCCATATTGAAAAAGGGTATCAAAACAACCCTGTTTTGATACCCTTCCGCTTCTTCTTCCATTTTCCGGCAGATTAGTGGGTAATGCACTGCTCTGTCTCTTTATCGAAAATATGCATCTTGGAAAGATCAAGCGCAATCTTGATCGTATCGCCCGGTCTTGCCGTCGTCCGCGGATTTACACGCGCCGTAATGCTGAACTGGTCAACATCAA
>CAYMGZ010000178.1:0-6249 GCA_964390095.1 uncultured Lachnospiraceae bacterium
AAAGGACACGCGGATATTGCGGGCATTTTTCGGCGATAAGCGGTGGATTCCAAAGTCGGAATAGAGCCAGAGGCTATCCCCGCGCCGCTCCGTTTTTTGTATTTTCGCACTTGGCGGATTTATGGAATATATCATTCTTAACCTCATTTCTGCGCCGCTTTTTGCGCATATCACACTTTCATAAAAGTTTTACACAAAATTTCCCCGGTCAGCCGAACGCCTCAAACGCCGCGACCACTTTCAACATGTCGTACTCAAAATTCTCCCTGCCGTACAAATCAAGAAAATAATCGGTATATTGTTCCGTTTTAAGATTGTACTGCAGCGACCAGAGCGCCCAATACAAATCAACATGGCGGTCGCCGAGCCCCGCCATTGCAAGGTCGATAAAACAGGAAAATTTCCCGTCCTTTACCATAATATTGGGCAGGCAGAAATCGCCGTGTATGAGGGTATCGCATTTCAGGCGGTGTCCATTTTTCTGCATGATGTCCCACGCTTCCTCCTTGGAGGAAACCAGAAAGCGCCGCATCAGGATACTGCTGTCATAATTTCCGAAACCGTTTTTCAGTGCCGCCTGAAAATTTTCATGGGCGACGGAAGACGGAAGATCCGGGAGCGGTATGGAATGAAGCATTTTCATTGCCCCCGCCAGTATCCCGCATAATTGCTCCGGATGGTCAAGTCTGGCGAGACAATCCTCCCCCTCCGCCGCCCTTGTCAGCATATAATCCTGTTCCCCCTTTATGTACCGGACAACCTTTACGCCGAGTCCGTTTTCATAAAACCAGTTTGCCATCAAGGCCTCGCGCTGTAGCGTTCCCGGCGCACCGACCTTTAAATAATAACCCTCGGAAATATAGTAAACCTTCGCCTTCGGGCTTGAACTACTGTCATAAATTTCCGCCCCCACCAGATACGGATGAAGTTCTTCCGGAAAATCACATATATTGATTTGAGCCTCTTGTTTTTTCATAGTTCCTCCATTTTCCCGTGTGAAATTTCAAAGTTCTTCTTACACCCACCTAATCTTCTTTTGGCAACGGACAAAACGAGCGCCGCAGCACGCCCTTCGACCAGCCTATTTTGCCGCCGGAAAGCAAATATTTTTTCATGTTTTTCTGGAGGCTTGTTCCCTCCGGAAGCTGCATGCTAATCACAGTTCCAATCTCATATAAATAACCTCTTGAAATCCTGCCATTCGGGAACGGAACGCTTTTGGATTTCTGCCATATTCAACGAACCCTGCTTTTTTATACATCGTCAATGCCCTTACATTATCCGCAACCACATCCAACTCAAGCTGGATATATCCCGCCGCCTTTGCACATTCAATACATGCTTTGGTTAATGCCCCTCCAATCCCCAGCCCCCAGTATTCTTTGGCGATACTGATACCAAATTTGGCGCGGTGCCGCACTTTGTACTTTGTGCCGAATGCCCCAACCCCGGCGGTACCCACAATGATATTATCCACTTCAGCGACCATTTCGATTTCATTTTTACTTTCTGACATTTCTTTTAAAAATTGACCTTCCTGCGCAACATCAAAAAGATGTTCGTCCGGATAGGAAAGCAAATAGTCGGTTTCCCCGTGTGTCAAATGGAAGTTATCGAATACGGCCTGTCCATCACGTTCCGTTCCATTTCTCAAACAGCATTCCTTACCATTTTTCAATACGATTATTTGATTATATTCCATAACGGATACCCTTTACTTTGTTGCCATCATAAAGTACACACATATTTTGTACCCGGCGTACCCATACATATGGTCAAGCCCACTGTATGTATAACTCAGATATGCCTCTTTAAAACCGCTTTTTTTCATATGCCCGGTTCCGGCCATCACAAGGTTGACCGCGATATGCCTGCCGCGCCAGCCCTCCCGGACGGCCACACAGCCGACACTGCCAATCCCTTTTTCCGCATCCTCCGCCCCTACGATCAATGCACCCACCACTTTATTTCCCGCATCCGCAACCAGCACCCGGGCACCCTGCTGATACAGGGCATCATCCCGGTAATACTGCGTAAATTCCGGGAACGCATCGTCCATGCAGGCACAGACGTTTTCCTTGTCGTCCGGCGATGCAAAACGGTACGTGATCCCATCGATTTTTTCGCCGACATTTGCACCGCCCCCCTGAAAATCGCACAGTGGGAAGCGCATATCAAAACAGTTGCAATCCCACGAATGCGCATAGCCCCGGTGTGTGAAAAAATCACTTGCCGTCTCATGAAGTCCCGGATACAGCCCCTCATTTTCCGCCGGGAAATAGCGCTTTGATGTCGGCACGCCCGGCGCAAGATAATCAAAACCGCACCCGACATTAATTTTTTCAAACCCGTTTTCCCGGATGGCATCCTCCGCTTTTTCCAACAGCCTGCTGCCAATGCCCTGCCTGCGGAATTCCTGATCGACGCAGAGCATCAATATCGTGCCCTGGTTGATAACCGCCGCACCGACCAGACGGTTCTGCGCATCCCTTTCCTCAAATATAACATTGTCTTCATGCCCCAAAATCCAAAGGACGGATTCCCGATTCCTCACGACAAAAGGAAAATTCCGCCCGAAAATATCCGCAAGTTCCTGCAACATTTTTATACCTCATTTCTGCGCGGCTTTTGGCGCATATCAAGTTTGTGGATGCCGCGCATACACAATCACCTCTCCCGCCACTCCACAATACTTTCCATCTCTTTCCTTGGCCTTGCATCCGGCGCTTCGTTTGCATATCCGATGGTTAACGCCGCGAACAGCTCCCCCTCCACGTTTAACCACTCATCCAATTCCTTTTGTGCAAAAAAAGTATCACAGATCCAAAGGCTTCCAAGCCCCAAATTGGTTGCGGCCAGAGTCATATTTTCGATCGCTGCCCCGACCGACTGCGTATTACAGATCTCCGCGATCCGATCCTCCTGCGAAAGGCAGTCCCCAAACTTTTTTGCCAGCGGATTAATAATAAAAATTACCACCGGGGCCTGCTTCATAATGCTGAATGTATATTCCGCGCCGTCAAGATGACAAGCGCTCTCTGCAAGGAACGGCTCTTTTTTCTCCCGCGCAAGCCCCGCGATTAACGCGGCCAACATCCCTTCCTTCGCGCCATCCGTCACGACAACAAATTTCCACGGCTGGCGGTTTTTCGCGGATGGGGCAAGCATCCCCGCTGTAATAATTTCCTCAACCATCCCGCGTGGCACTGGCTTGTCCTGATATTTGCGTATGCTGCGCCGGTCAGTAATTGCCTGTATCATATAAAAAATCCCCCATATAATTTTACTCCTGCAACCCCCATAAAGTCAACTGTGCATTTTCCGTTTTATCCTCAAATTGGTGCAGATACCCAAAAATTTGGTCGTTATCATGTACCATTCCATATCGGTTGCATAAATCATGGAAAAGATGCATCAATTCAGCATTCTTCGGACTGTCCAGCATATATCGGTTCCCGTACATCCGGATATACCGCTCTTTCATGCCAGGAAACAGGCGGTCGAGCTGCGCGTAGAAGTATTCCCGGTTTCCTTCGCGCAGCGTCAGCCCCATTGAAAAACAGATTACCCCGTAAACCCCCGCCTCATGGCACATTTTCAGGATACCGGAAATATTTTCGCATGTGTCATTTATAAAAGGCAGGATGGGGGAGAGCCATACGACCGTGGGGATTCCCGCCGCCTGAAATTCTTTTAGTGCCGCAAAGCGCTCGCCCGTTGTGCTGACGTTTGGCTCGATTTTCCTGCACAATTCCTCATCGCAGGTTGTCAAGGTCATCTGCACAACGGCCTTTGTCTTGCGGTTAATCTCCTGCAAAAGTGAAATATCCCGCAGGACGCGGTTGGATTTGGTCTGTAGTGCCACCCCGAAACCGTACTGGTTAATTAATTCAAGCGCCCTTTTGACATTGCCGATTTCCATTTCCAGTGGCAGGTACGGGTCTGTCATAGCGCCTGTACCGATCATGCATTTTTTCCGCTTATGTTTTAGCGCGTGTTCCAATAATTCTATGGCATTTTCCTTTACTTCAATATCGGTAAAATCGTGCTCCATATGGTAGCATCTGCTTCTGGAATCGCAGTAAATGCAGCCGTGCAGGCAGCCCCGGTACAGATTCATGCCGTTTTCCGGTGATAGGATCCCCTTGGATTTTACATAGTGCATGGATTTCCTCCTATCCCCATGTAGAAATTTTTTCCTTATGGGGATTTTTCCCTTACAAGAATTTTTGTGCTCCAAACCTGCCGCATCCATATTCCTGCGTGGATTTGCATTTGACATTCCCCTGCCCTTTTTCTTTTTACCTGCAGATTTTCCGATGCGATTTCAATTTTTTTAGCGCCCACTCATAATGGCTGGAAGTGTTCGAAACAAAATAGGAACCCAGCGCATTGTCTCCGCACCACGGGAATGCCCCGCGCGAAAAAAGTTCTTCCTGCGAAAACCGCGCAATCAGCGCCATCATTTTATCGTGCGATTCCTGCAAGGTCTTTTTCGCTTCTTCCAGTGTGGTCTTCTGGTGCTTTTCCCAGAATTCCATGTTCATGTCGCCGTATGTCCGCCAGTTGTAAGGGTCTGGAAGCAATGGCTTGTTCTCCCCCTTCTCATTCGCCGCAACCCAGTTTAATACAAGGTTATGCCACTCCGTCAAGTGGGTCAGCACATCGCGCAGGTTTTTATCCCTGCCCCAGTGGCGCTCTTTTTTTGAGGGAATCCCTGAAAAATCGAAGGTTGTTGATAATTCCTTCTCGGTCATGGAGGAAATGAAATTGTTCAGCTCCTCAAATTTTTCCGCTGCTGCCTGCAGCAATTCTGGTTTGTTGGTTGGTCTTGCCATGCTATTCTCCTTTTCAATTTTTTTGCTTTGCCTGACAGAAAGCAGAGATACCTGTTATATATACCCCTCAGCTTTTCTGTCCAGTCTCTGATTCGCATTTTGTCTTCGCCAAATCGGATGCCAACTTTGCTCATCTGAATAAAGCGTAGCATACAAAACCTGACATGGTATGTCAGGTTTTATCCGAAATTTTATATTTTTCGTATAATTCCATGACCTTCTCTGCCAAAAGTCCCCGCAAATATGTCGGTTCTATCACCTCCACCTGTGTACCGAAGGAAAGCAGGAAGGACACAACCCAATCATCCACCGGCATCGGCGCGGTCACAAGAAAATCCCCGTTTTCCCCGCGCGTCACCTGACTCTCCTCGAATTCATCGAACACCCGGTAAGCCATCCCGCGCGGGAAACGCAGGCGCACGAACGGCGGGTTCCACTCCGGCTGTTGGCTGTGGCCGTTCCCACCTGTCTGCGTTTCTTCGGATAGCACGGTTTTTTCTGCCGCTTGAACCTCTGTTGCTTCCGGTGGAATCGCCGGATGCGCCCCGTGCTTCTTACCCTGCCCCCCAGAAGCAGGCGGTACAGACTTTTCTTCCTTGTCTGAATTCCAACTCGCAGGCGGCGTAAATCTTTCTTCAAGCAGCTCCCATTTTAAAATCCGGTGCAGCTTGAACAACCGGAAATCCGCTTTTTGGGTACACCACGCCTTTAAATACCACGCCCGCGACCGATACGACAATTTTAATGGCCAGACAATCCGCGCACTCTCCTCCCCGCCCGTGCCCGCATAGACAATCCGCACGCACCTGTGGCAGATGACCGCCCGTTTCAGAAGCTCAAATTTTTCATTATCCTGCGTCTGCTCCCCCCACCTTGAAAAATCAACCTCGTACCATCCTTCGGATGGAATCCGGAACAGAGCCGAAAGCTTCCGCAAAAGCGCCGCATCGTAAGCCCCCACCGCGGCCAGGCTTTGCAGCGCTGACAGCAATTCTTCCTTTTCCTGCCCCGACAACAGCTCACGGCTTAACACAAACCCTTCCATCAGCCGCACGCCGCCGTTCCTTCCCCGCTCCATATATATGGGAATCCCTGCGGCGCTCAAAACATCCATATCCCGGTAAATTGTCCGCTCGGACACTTCAAGCCTTGCTGCCAGCTCAGGGATCGTGCTTTGCCCCTTTTCAAGAAGCTGGTAAATAATCTCAAACAGCCTGCCCTCCCGCATGGAATCCCCCTTTCAAAACAACATTGATACTTGTATGAAATTTTGCACCTGCTCTTTGCTTAATATAATCATTTTGCAAGAACCTCATATGCTTCCATATTCTGTTTTATTAGCCGGTCCGATATTGCAAAAACATCTTCGCTATCCGCCGTTCTTTCTTTTTCCGCTTTACAGAAATCAATG
>CAYMGZ010000179.1:0-6209 GCA_964390095.1 uncultured Lachnospiraceae bacterium
TGGTTTCGGTAAAAATACGACAAAAACACATCCTTTAATCCCGTCTGGAGCACCATAAGGCCGCTTGCCGGATAAGTCCTCCCATCGTACTCATAATCCAGATAAGAAACCATTCCTTCCGGGCGGTTCCCGCAGCGCCGCAAGTACTTTCCGGCGTAATGGATTGCAAGCGTTTTTTTTGCCCTTGTCATCGCCACATAAAGCAGCCTTTTATCCGCCTCCACGGACACTTTAAAATCGTCAAGCAGCAATACAACATGCTCATATTCATGCCCTTTCGACTTGTGCATGGTCGAAACGAAGACTTCTTCCTCACCCTCGCGGTAAAAATCCCCCAACTGGGATTCTTCCAGATACAAATGCCAATCGGAAACATATTTTATCTCCGGATTGCTGATTTCAAACATCGCGATCACATTGCTGCAAAGCTCATATTTACTGCTCTTTCCAAAGCTCTTAAAAAATTCCTGCTTTGCCGCATCCCAGCGCTCCTCCCCTATAATATAATCCCCCTCGCCAACCCGAAGCAACGAGCCAAAATACCGGATTTCCCGCAAATTTTTCAGCGGAAAATCCTCCCTCTCCTGCACCAGCTTTGCACGCTTACCTAGCTTTAAAAAAAGCCCCGCCACCTGTAATGCCGTATCGTTTTTCCATGTCAGGACACAGGTGCCTTTGGAAATCCCGTCACCTATCATTTTTTGCACTACCGGGAAAACCAGATTCGGATCAGCGTATTCCACCACCGTAATCTTGCCAAAATCCTTTTGCACAGGCACAATCGGGTTCGTCTTCATCCGGTCAAGAATACAAGTGGCAAAATGATTTGTATACGCGACCAGATTTGACAGGCTTCGGTAATTTTCTACCAGCTCATAGCGCCTTGCGCCTTCCCGCTTCAACAAACGTTTCATGTAGGTAGAATTTGAACCACGGAATTCATAAATATTCTGGTCATCGTCCCCGACCGCAATCACCCGGATATCATCATTATAATCCAAAAGTGCCTGTACCAAGCGGAATTCCTGTTCTTCCATATCCTGCGCCTCATCAATGACAAGGACGGTTTTTGTGATCCGGGATTTTTCCACCTCCCCCGCATATATGCCATCCACCGCATCCCGCACGATATTTTCCGAGCGCTGCAAATTCCCCACCCGACCAAGCAAATCAAAACAATAGGAGTGAAAGGTTTTGATCTCCACATATGCCGCCGGATTTTCAATCAGCGCATACAGGCGCTGCCGAAATTCCATGGCGGCCGCCCGCGAAAACGTCAGCATCAAAAGCTGCTCGTGCTTCACATCCTCCATTAGCAGCAAGGACGCAAGTTTATGTACCAGAACCCTCGTTTTCCCGCTCCCAGGTCCTGCGGCAACAACAATGCACGGCGCTTCTTTATCCGTTATGATTTTCAGTTGTGCCGCCGAAAGACCCCCGAACAATTGTTCGAATTTCTTTTTTGTGATATTACGCCGGATTTCCTCGCCGCGCCCACCCCGGAAATATTTCCGCAAAAAGGCAGTATATTCCATCCGGAAATAATCCTCGACAAACTGCAGTGCCCCCTGATAATCCTCTGTGACTTTTTTGGCATACTCCCCAACAATATGGATCATTTGTATTTTCTGCTCATAATATAATTTTAACCGTTTGTAATCTTCGACTTTATAACGGATTTTATTATCCCGTTCCAGACGCTCAATGCTGAGTGCGTTATACGAAACAAGGAAACCGCCCTCCAACTTTAAAATCCCCATCCTGCCCAGATACAAAAGGGCATTTTCCACCGCTTTCGCATCCACGGTAAGCCCAAACAATTGTTTTTCAAACTTATATTGTTCCATAAGCTCCAACACGGAAAAAGTGATGGTCGTCGCATTTGCTTCCCGGATATTATCCAGATAATAAAGGATGAATTCCGCCACATCCCGCTGTTTTTCCAAAAGCTTATGCATATTGCCCGGTTCCTTTTGCCATACGACCCGGATCACATCCCGGTTCTGCGCTGCATTCTTCTTTTCGATAAAACCCTTTATTGCCCAGAAATTCAGCACGCAAAGCAGTTTCCCCACTGTCATTTTTTTATTTCCTGCCCCCTGTGCCTCCTCATTGAGCTGTTTTACCGAAACCACATTCTCTTTTTCTTTCAATCGCCAGAGCAGGAAATCCTCTAATTGCACAAAAGCATGAAGGTTATTTACGCTCTTTTGCAATTCTGTTTTTTCATCCACATAGGCTGTCAAATCCTTCGCATCCGCGAGAATCTTCCCTTCGCGCAATTTTTGTATGATATGCAATACCTCGCTTTTTTCCATTCCAAGATGGTCTGCCACATAATCCACCCTTGTATCTTCCTTAATTAAACGGCTGACGACCCGGATGGCATTTTGCCTCTCCCCCTCCGTAAACATCCCCGATGCGGCAATCTTTTTTTCCGCCTCCATCACGCTCCGCACCAAGATGCTATCCGCATATACATGCGGGATATTTTCACCGCGTTTAATATAATTTGCTTCCTCCAGCGCATTGATTGCTGTTTTCACACGGGTTTCCAATTCCTTTACCACCCCATCCCATCCCGCCGCGCGCGCAAGCTCCAACGCCGAGCTTGAAAATTTCATCCTCCGCCTTGTCATTTCCTTGACTGCACGCCAAATCTGCTGGATCTCCTGCATGCTGATCTTCGTCTGGTTTAACAATGCAAAATGTTTGTTTAAATCCGCCTCGTCATACAGCACATAACAATCCGCCAAAACAGCAGGATCCCTTCCTGCCCTCCCCGCCTCCTGTACATAATTTTCAAGCGAGTCCGAAATATCATAATGGATTACCATGCCAACATTCTTTTTATCCACACCCATCCCGAATGCCGACGTTGCCACCATGATATCCACCTCACCCTCGACAAAAGCCCTCTGGTTCGCGCTTTTTTCCCTTTTTTCCATCTGTCCGTGGTAAGCCTTTGCAAAATAACCATCCTGGTTTAACCGCTCCGTCAATTCCTCCGTGCGCTTTGTGCGCGAAGCATAAATAATCGTCGGGCATTTTTTTTCGTCCAACAGCCTGCGGATATAAGCATATTTCTGCGGCTCCTGCACCGGGAGTACCTTGTACGTCAAATTCTCCCTTGACGCGCTTGCCGTAAATAACTCCAGTTCCTGCCCCAATTCTTCCTTGAAATATTTACAAATATCCGCGATCACATTCTGCTTTGCCGTTGCGGTAAAACAGGAAACCGGGATGCTTTTCCCCAATTTCTTTTTTTTGCACAGCCCCCGGATAAATTCGCCGATATAGAGGTAATCCACCCGAAAATCCTGCCCCCACGCAGAAAAGCAGTGCGCCTCATCCACCACGAAACGCACGACATTCCGGTTAAGCAGCAGCCGTTCAATACTTCTTGAACGCAGGGATTCCGGCGAAATATACAATAATTTTGCTTCCCCTTCCTCAACCCTGCGGATTGCCTCCGCCCGCTCCAACGGATCCAAAAGCCCATTGATCGTCACCGCATCCGTGATCCCAATCCGCTCCAGATTATACACCTGATCCTGCATCAGGGATTGGAGCGGTGAGAGAATGACCGTCAGCCCGCGCTCATTCCTGCCTGCCATCAATGCGGGAACCTGAAATGTAATGGACTTTCCACCCCCTGTCGGAAACACTGCAAGCAGGGATTTTCCATTGATTGCGGCCTGCACAGCCTGTTCCTGCAAAGACACCCCGTCAAAATCCCGGTATCCATCATAACCAAAAAATTCTTTCAGACCCCGGATGGCATCCTGCTTTTCCGCACAATAACGGCAACCCTGATGGCAGGGTGTTCCCCGGAGTTTTCTCATAACATCGGGCAATTTCGGATAATTTTTTAAAATCCAGGGAGGGGTGATCGAACAGGTGTTTTCCGCCTGTATTAGAGCAAAAGAATAGGCCAGTTCCACCGGCATCTGTGTGGAAAGTTCCAAAAAAGGGGCGTTGGAGCAGATTTTCCCATCAAAATAAGAGCGGATCAGCGTTTCCGTTTCCACATTTTCCTGCTTATAGCCCATTACTTGAAAAAACGCACCAAACTCTTCCCGCGATGCAAGTAGGGAATCATAAATTTCTTTTAGAGGATCGGGGAGTTTCCGGAAAGCTTCTACCTCATCATAAAAAAGCTCCTGTGCCTTTTTTGCGTCATTGAGCGGGTTATTGCGCTCATCGCGATCCAATTTGTCATCCTTCACCAAGTGGTGGTAAGGATGTTCCGGGAACAAAAGGGCAGACCAGTAAAGGGTATCAATCACGCTATATTCCGTAATACCATGGGGCAAAAATTCTTTTCCCAGCTGATTTTTTAAATGAACCAAATCAAACCGAATGACATTATGCCCGCACAAAAAAGGGGATTCCCGGATAAATTCCATAAAATCCGCCACACTCTGCGTATGCAAAGAAGCTCCGTCTGAATTCTGTGCGCCGAAATCCACAATCTGTTTTGTACTCCCGGATACTTCCGTATCAAAAAAAGTAATTTTCTCCATCGTCCCCCCCTTTGCAAACCCGTTAAAACCAGCCCATCATAGCACATCATCCAGCTCTGTGATACAGGAACGCAAATATACAATGGGTGCCTCACTGTTCGCAGCAGTTAAAAAGATCCAATCATAAGGATTTCCATCATAAAGCTTTTCATAACCACACTCGTCCAGACAGGAATCCGCCTCCATACGATACGTTTCGGCCAATTCCTCTGCCGTAAGCTCCGTGTAGCCAATTTTCAATTTTATATTGAGCCAAAAACGGTAAAAATCAAGCAATACAAGCATCTTGCGGATACCATCATATGACTTTGAAGTAGAGATTTTATTCTCCAAAAGGAGGTCTGAAATCACCTTTTTGCTTGGGAAATTATTCCTCACGATATTTGGTATTTTACTCTCTTTCTTCAGCCCGGAAGATGTCGTGAGCAAACGCTCCAAAAGAAAAGTATTTGAGCCGATATTCCGGTTGCCAATCAGTTCCATAAGCGATTCCACCGGAGTCCTTCTCGCATTGCCATACTCCTCATCCGGGTACTCCGCATCGTAAAAAATTTCTTTCATAAGCAGGCCACAGCCCTGATAAAGCTCCCCTCCAACCAAATGCAGATTTTGGATGCCGTTGTCCGGCTTTGATTCGATCTGCCGCATCAGCTGCCGTTTCAGGGCATCAATGCGCACTTTTATCTCCCGCTGGCCCAACAGCTCGGAAACCAGTTCATGAAGTTTTTTGGATGCACTGACATTCCAATTTTCAAAATTCCCTTTATTTGAAATCAAAAATTCTTTCAGTTCTGCATCACTGTGAATCTCCAAAATCCTGTTACGGACAATATTGGTATAATTCGGCTCCATATTACAATCTGCCGCAGCCGTCGGTGCCGCCTCAATTTCCGATATGATTTCCCGGGCTTTTTGATAGGAGATGCCATTTAAGAAGGCATAGTAAAAGACAGCCTCCTCAATCATATGGCAATTAAAAGCCCTGTCATAATAAACATGATGGAAAAACCAAACCGTTTCCTCATATGTCAGACCAAGCGAAAAGCATATTTCATACATTTTGGGGCGGCTGGCAGCCTCCACCTTCGGCATATGTTCCCCGGAAAACCATGATACGACGGTTCCTTTTTTGATGGACGAATGGATCTTTTTCAGTTTTGCCATAAGGTATTCCGACATCGCGGCAACGTCACCGGAATCGCCGGAATACCCCTTTTTTCTGATCAATTCAGCCAGCCCCTTCCCAAAACTCCGAAAAGACTCCGGATTCTTCAGATAATCCACCGCTTCTTCCATCATGTCAACACACGCATATTCCAATACACTTTGTTGATTTCGTGTAGTATAATTATTTTCCATTGTAAATCCCCCATCAATCATCCAAGATTTTTTCCAATATCCAGTCCCCATAACGCTGATTTCAGTATGTTAAGATACATCCAAAATTCAACGGTTTATGTTATACTCACAAACGTAAATAATTGCCGTCTGCACAGTATAACGAGTGAACGCATCAGCAATCCAGAACGGAAAGCGGCAATTAAATGCGTTCGCGGGTATAATCCGGAAATATTTCCGGATATTGTCCCATTTTCTTTCCCCATAACAAAAAACAGTAACCCAAAAAATCAGCAACCTCAAAAATAAGCAACCCCAAAAATAAGTAGCCCCAAAAATTAGTAA
>CAYMGZ010000180.1:0-4931 GCA_964390095.1 uncultured Lachnospiraceae bacterium
TCCCCCATGTACTGTGCATAATCAAAAAATAAGCGGTCGGAAAATTCCAGGATATGGCCAATATCAGAAAAATCATCGCAATCTTCTCCTAAACCGGATCTTTCCTTTTCCTCTTTCCCGCCCAAACGAAACTTTGTTTTCCTGCATTTTGCCACAAGCCACGGGTCGCGCAAAATTCCGCGCCCAAACATAACTGCCGTTCTTTTGGCATCCTCCCCAAAAATCCCCGCCTGCCCAACCGCCCCGCGGTACTCTTCCATTAACTGCACCACATCCCGCACAGTATATAAATTCCCGTTGTAGCAGAGCGGGTTTTTGCTCTTTCCCACCGCCCCCAGATACTCATCGCGGTGCGGCATCCCATCATAAAATTCCTTTCCCACCCGCGGATGGATGATCAGCTCCTCAAGCGGATAATCGTTAAAAACCGTAAGCAGTTCCGGGAACTCCTCCACCGAATACATCCCAAGCCTTGTCTTTACGGAAATGCGCACGGCGGGCTTTTCAAAAATGCGGTCAAAAAACGCCCGCAGCCGCCCTGTCTCCATCAAAAACCCCGCCCCTTTGCGTTTCGCGGTCACGGTGCCGGACGGGCAGCCAAGGTTTAAATTGACCTCCTCATAACCCATTTTGGCAAGCTCCTGTGAGGTCTTAATAAAATCCTCCGCCTTGTTTGTTAAAATCTGCGGAACCACATGCGGGATGCGGTTGTTTTCCGGGCAGATATCGCGGTATTCCCGTGGGGTGAAACATATATTCTGGTTCGGCGAGATAAACGGCGCAAAATATTTATCCATCGGTGCAAAATAGTCGTGGTACGCGTTCCGGAACACAAATCCGGTAATGCCCTCCATCGGGGCAAGATAATATTTCATAAAAACCTCCGAAAATCCCCTTGTATTCTCCCCCACTTCTTCGTATAATGATCATAGCACACGCGGCTCTTATCCGCAATGCAAAATTTATGATCCAAACGGAGGATTCCCATGAACAAAAATCAATTCGCCACCACCCCGCCGATGGGATGGAACAGCTATGATTACTACGATACCACGGTCACCGAGGCCGACGTGAAAGCCAACGCCGACTATATGGCGGCGCATTTAAAACAGTATGGCTGGGAGTACATCGTAATCGATATCGAATGGTACGCACACGATGCCGGCAGCCAGCGCGACCGCTACCAGTACATCCCGTTCTGGGATGTCGAGATGGACGAATATTCGCGCCTGCTGCCGGACCCGGCGCGCTTCCCGTCCAGTGCGGGCGGACAGGTATTTAAACCCCTTGCCGACTATGTACATAACCTCGGACTTAAATTCGGCATCCACATTATGCGCGGCATCCCAAGGATTGCGGCACATAACCACTGCAAGATCCTCGGCACCAATGTGACCGCAAACGAGATTGCAAACCCGTCCTCCATCTGCGGCTGGAACCCGGATATGTACGGCGTTGACCGCAGGAAAAAGGATGCGCAGTGTTATTACGATTCCGTCTTTTTGCAGTACGCGGACTGGGGCGTTGACTATGTCAAATGTGACGATATCTGCAATACAAACATTTATCCAACCAACCCTTACTCCGCAAAGGATGAGATCGAAATGCTCCACGAGGCTATCATGAAGACCGGGCGGCCGATCGTCCTTAGCCTCTCGCCGGGGCCGGCGTTAATTGAAAAGGCATGGCATTATGAGAAATATGCGAATATGTGGCGCATCACGGATGATTTTTGGGATAAATGGGAGCTGCTCCTGAACATGTTCGAGCGCTGTGAACTCTGGCAGAACCACGTGTCCGAGGGGTGTTTCCCGGACTGCGACATGCTGCCGCTCGGATGGCTCGGGCAGGGCTTCCATTTGGACAAGCACACTTGGTACACGAATTTTACCAAGGACGAACAGCGCACGATGATGACACTCTGGTGTATTTTCCGCTCCCCGCTCATGCTTGGGACCGAGATGCCGCGCTTAGATGACTGGACGCTCTCGCTGTTAACGAATGCCGATGTCCTTGGGCTGTTAAAGCATTCCGCAGGCGCAAGGCAGATTGTGCGCGATAAAACACACGCGGTATGGTTCTCCCATGACACGAAGGAAGACGCAGACTATGTGGCGCTCTTTAATTTCGCCGAGGAGGAAGCGGTTGTTTCCGTAAATCTGTCCGGGGAAGGCGTGACCGGCGCAGTCAAGGGGCGCGAACTCTGGGATGGGGAGACGGCTTCCTTTGCGGACGGGAAGATTGCCTCGCCGGTTGCGGCGCACGGGGCGAAGCTGTGGAAACTGGCAAAATAAACCGAACAATGCGGAGGGCATTATGAAATATTATAAAAAGGCAAAAGAAATTATGGATATGGATGCTACCGAGTTTATTGGTGGTGTTCCGGAAAGTAAAATAGAAGACGCAATGAAGACACTGTCCGTTGTTTTGCCTGAAAGTTATAAGGCATTTCTGACCGATTTTGGCGGTGGTGATGCAGGCGGGGAAATCATCTTTGGGATTACAGAAAATGAAGATGATGATATTGTGATCGCCACGCAAATGGAGCGCAGCCAAGGAATGCCGGAGAAGTTGGTCATAATCGGTTTCTTTTCCGATACGCTGGTCTGTTTGGATACAGGAAAAATGAGGGATGGGGAATGTCCGGTCGTAGAATTAGACGATGGTTACAATGAAACAATCGTGGCGGATACGTTTGGAAAGTTTTTATATGGGTATCTTGCCGAGGAGTAATCATTGCAAAAAGGCACTACGTAGGCCCGGAAAAGGGGCTGCCGCATCAGGAAAACCCTGATTGCGGCAGCCTTTCCTGCGGATTTTTTACCCCTGCCGGAAACTTGTCAGCATCTCCATTTTCAACTCATACAGCGTCGGCGACATATCCATATAGTGGATGTGCGGGTTCTCAAAGCGCTGCTCTTCCGCCCAGACTTCATCGGCAAGCTGCTTTTTCACATAGGCACGGATTTCTTCCATCGTTTTCCGTTCCCCGATGGCTTTCCCGTTTTCCATCACCTTCTCCTGCAGTTTTTTGCAGGTACAATTTTTAAAATAACGCACCGCCCATGGTTTTGTCTGGTCAATATAGCGGTACGGCTCCGTCAAATCAACCTCCTCGTCCGCGCGCGCAATCAGATCCGCCACCGACTTGCCGTTCCCGTCATAAATCCGGTACACCTGCTTTAAACCCGGGTTCGTGATCTTCTCCGCATTTTCCGACACTTTGATGCGCGGCGCAAACACGTCGTCCTTCTCCACGGCAACCAATTTATAGACCGCGCCGAATACCGGGTCGGACTTTGCCGTAATCAGGCGCTCCCCCACACCAAAGCTGTCAATCTTACCGCCCTGCGCCAAAATCGAGCTGATCGTGTATTCATCCAAACTGTTGGAAACCACGACCTTACAGTCGGAAAGCCCCGCCGCGTCAAGCATTTTCCGCGCTTTTTTGGAAAGGTACGCAAGATCGCCGGAATCGAGCCGTATGCCTTTTAAGCGCTTTCCCATCGGCTCCAGCACCTCCTTTGCCACGCGGATGGCATTCGGGATCCCGCTGTTTAATACATCATAAGTATCCACCAGCAAAACGGTGGCATCCGGGTATGTTTCCGCATATTTCCGGAACGCCGTATATTCATCCTCAAAATACATCACCCAGCTGTGCGCCATCGTCCCGCTCACCGGAATGTCAAACATCTGCCCCGCAAGCACCGTCGCCGTGCCAACCGCGCCCCCGATGTAGGCCGCGCGCGCGCCGTACACGGCCGCGTCCATATTGTGGGCGCGCCTGGCACCGAAATCCGACACCGCCCTGCCGTCCGCCGCCTGCACGATGCGCCTTGTCTTGGTCGCAATCAGCGACTGGTGGTTAATCTGTAACAAAACTGCCGTCTCGATCAACTGCGCGTCAATCAGTGGCGCGACCACGGTCAATACCGGCTCATTCGGGTACATGATGGTTCCTTCCGGGAACGCATAGACATCGCCCGTAAAATGGAAATCCGCCAAATATTGAAGGAATTCCTCCGAAAAAAGCCCCTGATTTCTGAAATATTCAATATCTTCTTCTCCAAAATGGAGCGTTTCAATGTAATCAATGACCTGTTCCAATCCGGCAAAAATTGCAAAACCACCGTTGTCCGGGTTTTTGCGGTAGAACACATCAAACGCGACCCGCGCCGTCCTGACCGCCTCATCGGTTTTCCACTGTCCAAAATAGCCGTTGCTCATCGTCATTTCATAAAAATCCATCACCATCGCGAGGTTCCTCGCGTCAAACTGCTTATATGCCATATTATAAGCCATATGCCAATCCTCCATTTTTTCTTTTTCCCACAAGTATTTTTCTTTTTCTGCAAACCAATCCCCTACCCTGCAACCAAGTCTGCGGCAAATCCCGTTTTCAGACACGCCTATGAACGGCCGCCTGCTTTTTTCTCCCGGCCTCTGTCACACATATCCGACACCCGGCAGAGATTCACAGGCAGCTTGCCGCGCACCGTTTTTTAGGCTTGTGTCACATGGATCTGGCAGCTTCGCATCGTCTCAAGCGCCGCCGCATGCTTTTGCGGTGTCACCCCGGCGCAGCAGGACGCGTCCACAAAAATCGGAAGCTCCGGCATATATGCCTTTAGCAAAAGCGCATTTGACACCACGCAGATATCCGTGCATACGCCGATGAGCTCAACGGATGCAAGCTCCGCCTGCCTTTCTTTTAACTCCTGTGCCAATGCTATGCTGCCGAACGTGCCTTTTTCATAAAAATGCGCGCGCTTTTCCCCGCCAAGCGCGGCGAGCGGCTCCTCTAGGGCATGCCCTGGCGTTCCCGCCAGACAATGCTTTACCGGGAGATTTTTTCCTTCCTGTGTTTCCAGATAGTCCTCCCCGTGCGTATCCAAAGTAAAAATAACTTCCCCGTCAAAATTTTTCAC
>CAYMGZ010000180.1:4941-6176 GCA_964390095.1 uncultured Lachnospiraceae bacterium
CGGCAAAATCTCCTGCGCCTGCGCGCTTCCGAGCGCGCCCGTGATAAAATCCTTCTGCATATCCACAACAATCAAAAGCTTATGTTTCATTTCCTTCCTCCGTTTCCAATCTGCCCTCCGGCATTTTTTGTTTTTGGCCGTCCGCCACCCCATTTTTTAAATAACGGTATTGCGCCACCCTGGCCCCGTTGCTCGCAATCACCGAAACCCCGGTTTCCGCCATTTTCCCCGGCTTGATATAGCGCGTCGTGATATTTCTTGTGAAATTGGAAGCGGGATACGTGATGCCCGATACCGCCTCGTATGCTTCGCGCAGATCCGTCATCGTAAACGCCAGCTTGTTTTCCAACAATTCAAAACCAATATCCGTGTAATTTAATTTGCCGCGGATCCGGTTCACCCCCTCATGCACAATCTTCGCATGGTCAAAGGCAAGCTCCGCTTCCGAAAACATAATCACCGCTTCCTCGTTCATAAAGACGAACGACCCGTCCATGCGCTCCTTGATCTGGAACAGGTACGCCGCCCTCGCGTCATCCCCGCTGCGGCAGCGCCCCGTTAGGCTGTTTTTAGGCGCAAGGCCAAGGTAGGCAACGGAAATCACGCGCATCCGCGGGTCGCGCCCGACCTCGCCGAAAGTCGCCAACTGCTCCATATACACATCCGTCAAGTTGGTTTCCTCGTAAAGCTCCCGCCTCGCCGCCG
Organism: uncultured Lachnospiraceae bacterium; assembly: GCA_964390095.1. Classification (GTDB taxonomy): domain Bacteria; phylum Bacillota; class Clostridia; order Lachnospirales; family Lachnospiraceae; genus RGIG4057. The sequence continues at coordinate 5,647 of CAYMGZ010000180.1, forward strand.
TATCAATGCTCTCGTCAATGTCCACAAAGCCGCCCGGCAGCGCCCAGCGGTGCCGGAACGGGTGGTTTGCCCGCTGAATGAAAAGAACGGAAAGCTCCCCGCGCTTTGAAAGTGTGAACACCAGAATATCTGCCGTGACGGACGGGCGCGCATAGTCGCCCGGTTTGTAATTTTTCAGAAATTCTTCCTCGGTGATGTCGCCGGGAGGAAGCGGGTGTTCTTGCCGCTGCATTGCCGGTTTGTCTGCCGTCTGCCCTTTTGTTGCCCGTTCTTTTGTTATCTGTACTGCTGTTGTCTGCCTTTCTGTTGTCCGCTCCTTTGCTTTCAATTTATCCTTCTGCATAACATCGCTCCTTTCCCGCATTTCGCCCCTCTTTCGTTTTCTCTCCCCCACCGCATAAATAATAATTTGATTTTTCATTTGATTATCAATATTATAATCATTTGATTATCATTTGTCAACAGGGAAACGAAAAAAAGACAAATTTTTTATCCGGGCAAGTCCGGAACAAAAAAACCGGCCTTCCAAG
>CAYMGZ010000181.1:0-2422 GCA_964390095.1 uncultured Lachnospiraceae bacterium
CCTTGCAGGAACTGGTCAATACAACGATTGTCATTATTTTTGTTGTCAGCGTTGTAATACTTACTCTACTTCTGACAATATGGATCAGGGGACGCAAAAAGGAAATTGGAATTTTGCTCTCCATCGGCAAAAGCAAGGCAAATATCATTTTGCAAATTTTTATGGAAGCCTTTGTTGTTGCAATGATTTCGTTTGCGGTATCGATACCGTTTAGTAATTTGATAGCAGAGAAAACAGGAGCGTTTTTAGTATCCAGAGTTACAACGGCAACTGCAAATCTCAAGGTGCAGATTGACGCGGCCAATCTGTTTTCTTTATATATGATTGGTATTTTACTGGTTACAGCAGCGGTTGTTGTTTCGGCGTGGACTGTCGTTCGCTTCAAACCAAAAGATATTCTTACGAAAATGAGTTAAGGAGGAAATTGAAATGAGTATTTTAGCGACTCGCAATATTAAGTATTCCTATGATGGAAGTAAAGCAGTTCTCAAAAATATATCGGTTGAATTTGGAGTGGGAAAAATCTATGCAATCCTCGGTCCAAGTGGGTGCGGAAAAACTACATTACTCTCCCTGCTTGGAGGGTTGGATCGTCCGTCTGACGGGCAGGTTTTGTTTCATGGGGAAGATATTGAAAAAAAAGGGCTTGCATGGCACCGCAAAAATAATGTGGCTTTCATTTTCCAAAGCTATAATCTTATTGATTATATGACTCCTGCCGAGAACGTGGCTCTGACTTCTAAACTGCCGCCGCTGCCGATTCTGGAGCGTTTGGGACTTACGGAGGAAGAAACAAAACGCAATGTTTTAAAGCTTTCCGGCGGACAGCAGCAGCGGGTAGCAATCGCCCGTGCATTGGCTTCTGACGCAGGCGTTATCCTTGCAGATGAGCCAACGGGAAATCTGGATGAAGATAACGCTGCTGGGATAATGAATATTCTAAAAGAATGTGCCCATCGAATGAATAAGTGCGTGATCATTGTAACGCACTCTAATGAACTTGCAAAACAAGCCGATGTAGTTTTTTGGTTGAAAAAGGGTGAGTTACAAAACGGGAAATTATAATTGTACAGCAGTTATCCCCTACGGTTACAAGAAGAACAAAGCGAATCTGTTTGAGTTACCCGGTAACCCGAAGGCGAAACCCCCATAATTTTATAAAAAGTACGGTTAAAATAACTGATATTGTTAAACCCGCACAGGGAGGCAATCTCAGTTATTTTTTTATCCGTCCGGATTAACATTTCGCAGCTTTTGACGATCCTTAACCGGTTCAGGTATTCAAAAGGCGTATAACCGGTACAATTTTTAAAACTATGGCTAAAATAGCTTTCGCTAAGCCCCGCCCGTTTTGACAGTTGTGCAAGTGTCAGGGAATCTGCGTAATTTTCCTGTAAAAAGTCGAGGCTTTTCTGGATTTCCATGCGCAGTGCGTTGTCGGAGACAGAAGAATTCCGTCTGGAAAAACATAGATTGTACAATTCCTGCCAGCACAAAAACAATGTACCAATCAGGGAAAGTTCATAATGTTCAAGCTCCGGCGTTGGCAGGGAAAAAATGAAAGGAAGAAGCGACAAAAGTCTGGCATTTTCTTCGTTGCCCTGCAGGATGGGATGGATGCAGTCCATCCGCCATAGGTTCAGTGGTGCAAAATATTTCTGGCAGTACGGTGGCAGGCTTCGTTCCAGCATGCCGGGGTCAAATACCACCGCGCGGTAGCAGCAAGATTGTGTTTCCCCTGTTTTGTTGGTAGCGGCGTGGATCAGGTTTGGTGGGATAAAGATTCCTTCCCCGCTGTGCAGGAGGAAAGAGAGGTTTTCAACCTGAAGTTCCACTGCACCCTGTTCCAGATAAAAGATTTCGGCTTCCGGGTGGCAATGCAGGTAAAGGGCGCATGTCTCCCCTTTTCCGACCATGGTGTAATGGAAGGAAAACGGGCGGGAGCCGGTGCGGTGGATGATATTTTCAATCGGTAATCCGGGATGTAGCTTTTTGTTTTCTGACATGGGAAACCCCTTCTTTCTGTCTGGTTTTGCGGTAAATGAATGAGGAAAAAATATCGTTTTTGGTTTATGGGTCTATGGTGGCATAAGTATATACCAAAAAGCAGAATCGTGCAAGTATTTTCCGCAATAATGCAAGATATCCAAAAAGAAAATTGATATAATTCCTATATGGGCAGGAAACGCGGAAGGGCATCAAAAAATAGCTGCCCCATGCAAAAAGGAGGTATTTACTTATGGGAATTTTAACAATCGAAAAAGAAAAAATTATTTTCCAGCGCCGGGATGAGCTGACCGTAGTCGAAGCATACGGCAAAAATTGCATCCGCTGCCGTTCGACAAAAAACGGTAAATTATCGGACGAGAATTGGACGCTGCTCGCGCCGGCAGAGAAGTCGGAGGGTGTTGTTACCGGGGAT
>CAYMGZ010000181.1:2432-6110 GCA_964390095.1 uncultured Lachnospiraceae bacterium
CAATGTGCCACGTTGACAAACGGGATGATTTCCGTTAAGGTGGAAGCGGGAAATCCATGGTACGGGGGTGTGTTTACGTGGTACCGGAATGGGAAGCAGATTCTCCACTCGAAATTTGAGGGGGATTATACCGGGCGCAACGTACATACGGAGGGCGACCATTACCAGATCAAAGTGATTTTCGACGCAAATCCCGGCGAGCATTTTTACGGGCTGGGGCAGGAGCAGGAGGATATCTTCGACCGGAAGGGGAGCACTTGTAATCTCCAACATTACAACACGAAGTCGGCGGTGCCTGTGCTGTATTCTTCACTCGGCTACGGGTTTTTCTGGAACAATCCCGCGCCGGGCCGTTGCGAGACAACAAAGAACCATACGATGTGGGTGGCGGACAGCGCTTATCAGGCGGATTATCTGGTGTATGGCGGGGAGACCCCTGCGGCCGTGCTGAAAAAGTACTGTGACCTGACCGGGTATGCGCCCCGTTTCCCGGAGTGGGCGGCAGGCTTCTGGCAGAGCAAGCTGCGTTACGAGAGCCAGGACGAAGTCCTTGAAACCGCAAGGGAATACAAGAGACGGGGGATTCCGCTCGCGGCGATTGTCATTGACTATTTCCACTGGACGGAGCAGGGCGAGTGGAAGTTTGACCCGAAATACTGGCCGGACCCTGCGGCGATGTGCCGGGAGTTAAAGGAAATGGGCGTTCAGCCGGTCGTATCCATCTGGCCGACCATCAACCCGGCAAGTGAGAATTACCGGGCGATGGATGACGAAAACCTTCTTGTGCGCACGGAAAACGGGCAGTACGGAACGTTTGATTTTTATGGGCAGCAGACTTTTATTGATGCCACGAATCCGAAGACCGGTTCTTTTGTCTGGGATAAAGTGAAACAGAATTATTATGATAAGGGAATCCATAATTTCTGGCTGGATGAGGCAGAGCCGGAGGTACATCCGCAGCAGTATTCCAATTTAAAATTTTATGCAGGGAACGGTGCGCAGACGGCAATGCTCTATCCGTATTATTATAGCAAAATGTTTTATGAGGGGCTTTTAAAGGAGGGGGAGGAAGAAATCATCCTGCTGACCCGCGCCGCATATCCGGGCAGCCAGAAATTTGGTTCACTCGTGTGGAACGGGGATATTGCCTCCAATTTTGATGCGCTGCGCATGAGCGTAAAGACCGGGCTTTCGATGGCAATGTGCGGAATCCCGTGGTGGAACAGTGATATCGGCGGCTTCCATTCCGGGGATATCACGAGCGATTATTTTAAGGAATTGATCGTGCGCTGGGCGCAGTTTGGCGTGTTCTGTCCAGTCATGCGGCTTCACGGGTCAAGACTCCGCACGCCGGGGCAGGCCGAGCGCCATCCGGGTGTAAAGGAGCGGAGCGGCGGTGATAATGAACTTTGGAGTTTTGGGGATCAGGCTTATGGGATTTTAAAAGGGCTGGTCGAGCTTCGGGAGAGGTTAAAACCATATATCTGCCATTATATGGAGATTGCGTCAAAAGAGGGCAAACCGCTGATGCGCCCGATGTTTTTTGATTATCCGGAGGATGAGGTGTGCTATGGGCTGGAGGATCAGTATTTCTTCGGGGAAGATATTTTGTTCGCGCCGATTACCGAACAGGGATGCACGGGGCGCAGGGTTTATCTGCCGAAGGGGCGCTGGCAGGATGTCAACAGTAAGGAAGTTTATGAGGGGGGCCAGTGGCTGGACTGCGTGGCACCGCTTGAGAAGTTTATCGCGTTTGTGAAAGAGGGGAGTGGCGTGGCAGAGGTATTTTTTGTTTGAGAACCTGCTTGTATGTGGCCTCAACCGGAGGATGCCAGTCCTGCGATGATACGGGCTGCGGGGATTACCATGTGAATTCGAAGCGGTTTTTCCGGGAAAGCAGCATGGATGGAAGTACAAAAGGAAAATGAGGAAGGCGGCATGGCATTCAGGAAAAAATCACTGGGGCCATGCCGCTGTTTGGTTCAATCCTATGTAAAAAATAAATCTGTTTTCCGTGCAAAGATCGCACGGGTGGAAGGGGACGGATGGGAAGGATAATTTCCCAATCCTCTTGTTTACTCAAAAGAAAGTACAACCGTAGTGATACTCTCACCCGGAAGCTTTACCGTGTTGCCTGTCTGGAGCGCCCCGACCTTTTGGTACAGTACATTCTTCGAAGGGTCTTCAATCCCAAGCACGGACTGGTACACAAGGCTTTCCGCAAGGTTTTGCTGCCCTGTCGGGATCTGCAGCGTCTCCTCGGTATCCCCAAGGTTAATCACTACCAAAACTAGCGTTTTTCCGTCTTCGCTTAAATACGCGGAAGTCTTGAAATCCATGCCGCCCTGCATGGAGGCATCCACGCGGGTGTATCCCGGACGGATAAATTCCGAAAAATGGCGCACTGCGTAATAATCCCCGCAGATATTCCAACCGTCTTTGTTTTTATTATGTAACCCAATCAATTCCCCGGTTTCAAAATCTGCGTTATCGTTTGGCCATACGGCACTCCAATAAATGTATGCGTTCATATCCGCCTGCGTCATCGCATTGTTGATCAGCGCGGCGGTCTGGAGCCCGCGCCCACGGAAAAATTCAGTTTGCCAGCGCGCGTATCCGTATTCGCCGAAATACTTTTCCATATCCATAAAATTCCAGAGGAAGGAGTCGTATTTTACCGTATTATTTTTCTCATCCGAATCCCCGCCGACATAAAGGTGGTACCCGACCCCGTAAATGCTCTCCGGTTTTGTGTCAATGATATCTTTTATATAAGCATATAGTTCCGACGGCTTGCAGGACATGGTTTCCGGCGCGACCATCTTTGGCGCATCTTCCCCAAATTCGGCCTGCATTGCGTCATACACCGCAAGAAATGCTTTGGCGTAGGAAGCTTGGGTAGTGGTTTCCGTCGGTGCAAATTCACAGCCATCATAATCTGCCACAAAATCGCATTCATTCTGTATCGACACATAATCGATTTTAATATCCCAGTCGCGGTAAAATTTTACCGAATCCACCCACCATTGGGCATATTCCTCATACATATAAGTGCCGTCCTCATGTTTGGCGAGCGAGCCGCCGCCCACGATACTTTGGTTGGACTTTAAATTTGCAGGCGGAGACCAGCACGAGAGCAGGATGGTCGGTTCTTCGCCGTAGCTTGCTGCGCGCTCCGCTGCCGCTTCGTAAATGCGGAACATTGGACCGACATTTTCGGCATAGTCTTCGGAATGGTAAGCATATTCATTCTTAAAACGGATAATGGATATTTTTGCGTCTGTAAAAAATGCATCCAGTAAACCATCCGTATTTTTCCCGGCGCTGAATACCTGATCGGAATACCATGTAAACGCGCCGCCGAAGCCGTCAATTTTCTGGTGCTTTTGATCTGGTTGGAAGGTGTATTGCAAATATGCATTGTTTGCGGCATCATCTTCTTTTGGCGTTGGTTCTGTGGTTAATTCCGGTGTGGTTTCCGCTGTCGGTCCTGCCGTGGCATCCGGTGTCCGGGTGGTGGGTACTGCCGTTCCTTCAGGTCCTTTTGACGTGTCCGCCCCATTGCCACAGGCGGAAAGCGGCAGGGCAAGGGTAAGTAAAAATAATTTCCATCGTTTTCTCATAGGTTGAAGCCCCCTTATGTTATGCATAGTTTGTATTCTGTCCCCCCTCGGTTTT
>CAYMGZ010000182.1:0-6084 GCA_964390095.1 uncultured Lachnospiraceae bacterium
GTGCGCAAGGCGACACAGGGCCTGGCAAACTTTATCATCAAGGAAGGCGGCCAGGACAAGGGCATTGCCATCGCCTATGATTCCCGCAATATGTCCATTGAGTTTTCGGAGGAAGTAGCACTTTGCATGTGCGCAAACGGCATCAAGGCATACCGCTTTGAATCCCTGCGCCCGACCCCGATGCTTTCCTATGCGCTGCGCACGCTCGGCTGCATCGCAGGCGTGGTCATCACCGCAAGCCACAACCCGGCGCAGTACAACGGCTACAAGGTTTACTGGGAGGACGGCGCGCAGATCACTTACCCGAAGGATGAGCTGATCATCACCGAAGTCAACAATGTGACCGACTTCAATACCGTAAAGACAATGAGCAGGGAGGAAGCCACGGCAAAGGGGCTTTACCATGTGATCGGCAAGGAAATCGATGACTCCTATGTTGAGACTTTAAAGAAGCTTGTCATCCACCCGGATGTCGTAAAAGAAATGGGCAAAGACCTTGGCATTGTCTATACGCCACTGCACGGCACAGGCAACCTGCCGGTGCGCCGCGTGCTTGCGGAACTCGGTTTCGAGAAGGTTTTCGTTGTCCCGGAGCAGGAAAAGCCGGACGGCAATTTCCCGACCGTACCGTACCCGAACCCGGAGGACCCGAAGGCATTCGCGCTCGCGCTTGCGCTTGCAAAAGAAAAAGGTGCGGAGCTTGTGCTTGCGACGGACCCGGACGCGGACCGTCTGGGTGTTTACGCGAAGGATTCTGGGACCGGCGAATACCATTCCTTCACCGGGAACATGTCGGGCATGTTAATCTGCGAGTATATTTTAAGCCAGAAGAAAGAACTTGGCACGATCGCGAAGGACGGCGTGCTTGTGAAGACCATCGTATCGACCAACATGGCGGACAAGGTTGCCGAGGAGTATGGCATCAAGCTGGTTGAGGTTTTGACAGGGTTTAAGTATATCGGCGAGCAGATCAAGCTGTTCGAGCAGAGCGGCCACGGTACTTATGAATTTGGCTTCGAGGAGAGTTACGGCTGCCTGGTCGGCACGCACGCGAGGGATAAGGATGCGGTTGTCGCGGTCATGATGCTTTGCGAGGCGGCGGCATACTACAAAAAGCAGGGGCTCACGCTCTGGGACCAGATGCTTAAGATATATGACAAGTACGGTTTCTTCAAGGAAAGCCTGCAGACCCTGACCTTAAAGGGCATCGAGGGTGCGGAAAAGATCAAGGAAATGATGGAGAACATCCGCAACAACCCGCCGAAGAAGCTTGGCGATTACACGGTCATGGCATTCCGCGACTACAAGGCGGACACCGTGAAGAACCTTGCGACGGGCGAGGTGGCAAAGACCGGGCTCCCGAAGTCAAACGTCTTGTATTTCGACCTTGACAACGACGGCTGGGTTTGTGTGCGGCCGTCCGGCACGGAGCCGAAGATCAAGTTCTACATCGGTGTCAAGGGCGAGAGCTTTGAGGATGCCGAGGCAAAGAACAAAGGGCTGACGGACGCGCTGATGGAACTGGCAAAATAAAGATTTGTGCAAAAAGACATCTGTGTGGAGGAAACTGCATGCAGATGCCTTTTTTCTATGCAATTCCAATTGGTATGCCTATAAAATGGGCAAGGAGGGAATGATAAATGGAGAAACGATGGAAAAGATGTGCGGCGCTTTTTTTGGCAGCGTCTTTACTGCTTGCCTCCTGCGGAGGGGGCAGGGAAAACGGGGAAGAACCTTCGCCGCAGGCAAGTACACCGGTGCCAACTTCCATGGAAAAGGAGGACGGCGGGCAGAAGGAGGTGGCATCGGCAGGTCCTTCCATACCGGCAGAACAGGCAGGGGAGGCATTTTCGCTCCCGGCAGATGTCCTCGCCGCGGCAAAAGAGACAAGCAGTAACGCCTCGGAAATGGCACGCCGTGCCGTGCGCTCGGAGGGGAACACAAGGCGGCTCCAGCAGGTATTTGAACGGATGCAGAAGGGGGAGGAAGTCACGGTTGCCTACCTCGGCGGCTCGGTCACGGAAGGCTACCTCGTCAATTCCGTGCAGAACTACGCATACAAAACAACAGCGTGGTTAAAAAAGGTTTTCGGCAACAACAAGATCCGCCATGTCAACGCGGGGCTTTCCGGAACCTCCTCGACCATCGGGCTTTTGCGCGTGCAGGCCGATGTCCTGGACGAAGCGCCGGATCTGGTTTTCGTGGAATTTGCAGTAAATGACGCGAACGATGTGACAAGCAAAATGATGTATGAAAGCTTAATTGCCCGTCTCATCCGCTCGGAGACAGCCCCGGCCGTCGTGCTGGTGTTTACGGTGCTGGAAAATGGTTATACCTGTGAGGAGCATATGGCAGCGGTCGGGGAAGCTTATGAGCTCCCGATGATCTCGGTGGACGCGGCGCTCTCGCCCGAACTGTCAGCGAAAACGATTTCGTGGTCGGATTATGCACAGGATGAGGCACACCCGACCAACCAGGGGCATACCTATATCTCGGAGTTTATCCAGTACATGTTTGCTGAAATCATGCAAAAACAGACCCTGGATGCCGAGATGGATTACACTGCCTGCAAAAAGCTCGGCGATGCATATTCCGGCATGAATTTTTACAACACGAAAAACCTTTACCTTACCGAGCTGGGCGGTTTTATCGAGTCGAACTCCAACATCACGCATTTCCAGAACAACTGGCTCTGGGGCAAGGAAGGCGGCGAAGGCATGAAATTCCGGATGACCGGCAAAAACCTGGTCCTGCTTTACCGGGAAGCGAACAGCGACCGGCTTGGCACCGCCGAAATTTATGTGGATGGCAAGCTGGCCACAAAGGTTGCATCCAATTCGCCGTCCGGCTGGAACAACCCGCAGACGGCCATTGTGCTCAACGAGGTGGCGGAAGGGGAGCATGAGGTCGAGATCCGTATGGCAGAAGGGGATGCCGGCAAAGATTTCCATATTTTAGCATTTGGAACGACCGGGGAAATCCACGGGAACGAGCGCTTAAACGAGGAGGACATCCCTTATCAGGAACGCGCCGTCGTCAATGCCGGCAATACCTACCGTATCCAGAAACTGATGGAGCGCGCCGAGGCGGGCGAGGAGCTTACCATCGGCTTTATCGGTGGTTCCATCACGCAGGGCAGCGGTGCCTCGAACGCAAATCAATGCTATGCAAAGCTGGTTTACGACTGGTGGTGTGAGACATACCCACAGGCGAAGTTCCACTACGTGAATGCCGGGATCGGCGCAACCACCTCCCAGTTCGCGTGCGCGCGCGTTAACGATGACCTGCTTTCTTACGCCCCGGACTTTGTTGTCATAGATTTTTCGGTGAATGATGAAGGGTCAGGTTTTTATGAAGAAACCTATGAAAGCCTGGTTAACCTGATCCTCGACCAAGTCGGGGAAGATACCGCCATCATGGTTTTAAACATGGTGCAATATGATAGTGGCATAAACACACAGTTAACACACAATAAAATTGCAAAGGCATATGGCATCCCGGCGGTCAGCATGAAGGACAGCATCTATAAGGAAATCACCTTCGGCAGGCTTACGGCAGAAGATGTCTCCGCCGACATGCTCCACCCAAATGACAGGGGGCATGCCTACGGCGCGGAGATCATCACTTATTTCCTTGGGAAAGTGAAAGACGGAACCTACCATAGCGATGCGCCCGCCGCGCGCCCTAAGGCAAGTGACGGCCTGGTCAGCCGCACCTCAAAACGCTATGACAGCCGCAATGCCGAGCCGGGCTTAAACGGTTTCGTGAAAGATGAAACCACCCAGAACGGTGTGGCGGATATTTTCAAGAATGGCTATACCGCGAAAGACGAGGGCGATTCCATCGTGTTTGAAAACATTTATGGCAGCCGCATTTCGCTGCAATACCGCAAGACAAACAAACTCGGCGCGCCGCTTGCGGTCGCGGTCATTGACGGGGAGGAAGAAAAAGCCGTGGTACTGGATGGCAATTACCCGGATGGCTGGGGCGACTGGCTTTACCTGCACAATATCGCGGACGGGCTTGACGGGGGCGTGCCACATACCGTAGAGATCCGCATTACGCAAGGGGCGGCGAAGGATTTTTACCTTGTGTCGGTGATCGCGGCAGGGGCAGGGCAGGAAATGCAGGCGGACAGGTAGCCCATCCGCCGCACTGTAAAAACTGGGGTTGCCGCATGAAAGGGCAGGGCACAAGATATGTTCTGAGTGGCGGCAACCTTATTTGGCGTTATGTAGTATAAATGAGCCAAGACACAAGGAGTAGGAAAAGCAGAAAGCAGGATGGAATAATAGGGAAATATATAAATGTATTAACCGGAAAATACCGCAAGATTTATCAATCTTAGATTTTAAAATAATGTTATACTTTCTCCGGTAAGGATATGTCAGGACGGCGGAAAAAGAAGCCGCCTTTGGATGGCCAAGGGAAACGGGGGTGGAAGCTTTGGATTACAGGGAAAGCATGCGGCAGGTGCTTGATTACATTGAGGAAAACCTTACGCAGGAGATTACGACGGAGCAGCTTGCCGGGATCGCGGGTTATTCCAAATACCATTTTGCCCGCATTTTTGCGGAAATGACGGGTCTTACGCCCGCCGACTATATCCGCAAGCGCCGCCTTTGTGAAATTGCGGAAAAGCTGGACGGGTATGGGGGCAGCATTGCAAGCCTTGCCTTTGCATACGGCTTTAATTCAAAGGAAAATTTCGTGCGGGCGTTCAAGGCGGAGCACGGCGTGCTGCCAACCGAATACCGGCGGGCGAACAACTCCCTCCGCCTGTACCCGAAATCCACCGTAGAGCAGCGGATCGCGGCATCGGCACCCTTTGGGGGCGCGGCCGTGGGATGGGAGGATATGCCTAAGCCGGATTTTGTAAAGCTTTCCCCCTTTTCGCTGACCGTATTTTTAAGCGACGAGGACTTCCCGCCCCGCTTCTGGAACAAATACAACTGCGGCGGTTTTTCAAAACGCCTGTCGGGCGGGAGGACCGTTGCGGATTACGGGGTGAGCGACTGGCAGTGCGTGGGGAATGTGCTGCGTTATTATATCGGTATCCGCACGGAAGATGCCCTTGGGGATACCACAGGAACCACCACGCTCCCCATCGCCGGGGGAACCTACGCCGTATTTACGACCAAGCCCTCCGGGCATACTGCCTTTGTCGATACCATACAGAGGACATGGGAATACATCAACATGGTCTGGCTGCCAGGAAGCGGCTATGAGCGCACGGGCGGGTATGAATTTGAGACCTATGTGGAGGAAAGCAGGACGTATTCGCAGGAGATTTATATCCCGGTCCGGCATGCGGAAGACATATCACAACGATGCATGAGAAAGGATGGAAAGGTATGAAAAAATTAAACATTACTTGGGAAGGGATCGAGAACCCGACCGGCTATTTATTTTCCTTTGCGAAATCATTGGCAGCGGTGGTAAAAAACAGCCCATATGCGGAATGCTTTGAGGACATCATCGCGACGAGCGGTTTTGCGTTCCGGATGTGGGTGGACGCAGGGGGGCTCTGCCCGAGCGCTACGAGCATCTGGTCTTTTGCCGAGCAGAAGCGCTGGGTGGAAAACGGAGGATTGCGCTGTCATTATGTGGAACGCCTTTGGGGGGAGGATGCCGTCGAGGAAGAACGCCGGGAACAGGCCACCGAAATGATAAAGAAATCCATCGACCAGGGGATTGGCGCGGTTTCATGGGATATCAGCGGCTGCGAGTGGGGCGTGGTCACGGGCTATGATGACGGGGAAGGGGTTTTTTACACCTTAAAGATTGATGGCAGCGAGGACAAGGCTGCCTACGAGCGCCTGGGGAAAATGGACATGCCAATCCTGTCCGTGCTCACCATCTGCGGGCAGCAGGAAAAAACGCAGGAAGAAATCACGGCAGGCATGCTTGCCATCGCACGCGCCCATCTTGCCGGGGAGGAATGGTGCGACAATGCCAAGGGGCTTGCGGCGTATGGGGCATTGATCTCTTTTGTAAGGGAAAAGCTTTCTGACGATACCGCATGGAACTTAGAGTATTATTTAGGGACTTATGCAGGGCTAAAATTATATGCATTGAAATATT
>CAYMGZ010000183.1:0-6082 GCA_964390095.1 uncultured Lachnospiraceae bacterium
AGACGAGAAGATGGAACCCGAAGATGGCAGAGTACATCTACACGGAGAGGAATGGCATCTATATTATCGACCTGCAAAAATCGGTTGGCAAGGTGGACGAGGCTTATAATGCAATTAAGGATATCGTTGCAAATGGCGGCAAGATTTTGTTCGTAGGTACGAAAAAGCAGGCGCAGGATTCCGTGAAATCCGAGGCGGAGCGCTGCGGGATGTACTATGTGAATGAAAGATGGCTTGGCGGTATGCTCACGAACTTCAAGACGATCCAGTCCAGGGTCGCAAGGTTAAAGGCGATTGAGAAGATGTCGGAGGACGGCACTTTCGATGTGCTCCCGAAGAAGGAAGTCATCGCGTTAAAGAAGGAGTGGGAGAAGCTTGAGAAGAACCTTGGCGGTATCAAGGATATGAAGGATATCCCGGACGCAATTTTCGTTGTTGACCCGAAGAAGGAAAGAATTTGCGTACAGGAAGCACATACATTGGGAATCCCGTTGGTTGGTATCGCAGATACGAACTGTGACCCGGAAGAGCTTGACTATGTAATCCCAGGCAATGACGACGCGATCCGCGCGGTCAAATTGATTGTTGCCAAGATGGCCGATGCCGTGATTGAGGCAAACCAGGGTGTTTCCATGAGCGAAGCACCGGAGGAAGCCGCAGAGGAATCCGAGGCTGAAGCAGAAGAAGCATAATACATTGCAAATAAATGGAGGGATTGACAATGGCTGATATTTCGGCAAGCATGGTAAAAGAGTTGAGGGAAATGACCGGCGCAGGCATGATGGACTGCAAGAAGGCACTGGTTGCGACGGAAGGAAATATGGACGAGGCGGTTGAATTCCTGCGCAAGAACGGCCAGGCGAAGGCAGAGAAAAAGGCAAGCCGCATCGCGGCAGAGGGTATCTGCAAGATCGCCATGGAGGGGGATCAGGTTGCGGCTGTGGTTGAGGTAAATTCCGAAACCGATTTCGTGGCAAAGAACGAGCAGTTCCAAAATTTTGTGGCACAGGTTGCGGATCTGGTTGTAAAAGGGGATTATGCGGATATGGATGCGCTCCTTGCAGCACCTTTTGATACAGGCAAGACCGTAAAGGAGGCGTTGGTGGAGAAGGTTGCGACCATCGGCGAGAACTTGAACATCCGCAGGTTCGAAAAGGTTACGGCGGGAAACGGCTGTGTTGTGACTTACACACACGGTGGCGGCAGGATCGGCGTAATTGTTGAGGCAGCAACGGATGTGGTCAATGACGCAATCAAAGAAGCGCTTGCCAATATTGCAATGCAGATTGCGGCACTTTATCCAAAATATGTAAGCAAAGATGAGATTGGCGAGGATTTCATCGCCCATGAAAAGGAGATCATCCGGGCACAGATCATGAACGACCCGAAGGAATCCCAAAAGCCGGCAAATGTGATCGAAGGTATGATTTCCGGCCGCGTGAACAAGGAGCTGAAGGAAATCTGCCTTGTGGACCAGATCTACGTAAAGGCGGAGGACGGAAAGCAGAGCGTAGGCCAGTATATCGCACAGGTTGCCAAGGCAAATGGCGCAAACTTCTCGGTAAAGCGTTTTGTACGTTTTGAGACGGGCGAAGGCTTGGAGAAGAAGAATGAGGATTTCGCGGCAGAGGTTGCGGCACAGCTTGGCTAAGAAAATTTTGTAAGTTGTTTTTGGGAACGGGTCAGTGGAATCCGTGGGGAACTGATCAAAGATGAGACCCCTGCAAACGGCATGTAAAAATGTTGTTTGCAGGGGTTTTGGGCATTGTAACAAGGAAGGCGAAGACTTCCCTGTTATCCGGTATTTTTTCAATGACATTAAGCTGCTTGCACAATAAAATGGTATGTGTTATACTTTAAAAAACAAGCAAGCATCATCCGGACGCAAGTTTTGATACTATGCCAAAGGATGTAAAAAGTAAGTTGCAGGAAACTTTACTCAAGGAGCAGGGACATCTTTGCGCCTATTGCATGTGTCGGCTCTGTGGCGAAGGGGATGTCAAGATTGAGCATTTTATGGCAAGAACACCGGAAAATGAGCTTGATTACCATAATCTGTTAGCCGTGTGCATGGGAGGGAGTGATGCCCCATCAAAGATACAATTCTGCGATTCAAAAAAGGAGATGATAAAATCTTTGTCAATCCTTTGAAACGGTCTGACATGGATCGGATATATTACAAGAATAACGGGGAAATCCATTCATCGGATACGACAAAATATACATACCAATATCAGGATAAAAATGGGAAATTGCATGAGAAATGGACAAGCCCAGATCAGGATTTGACAGAAACCCTAAATCTAAATTATGAAAATGGTGCACCATTTATGGGACGTAACCGTGCATTAAAAACATTTCAGAAGCAGCTAAGTAAATACAAGGATATTGGCAAAAAGAAAACTTTTTTAGAAAAAAACTCTGATATGAAACCGAAAGAAGGAAATATGGGGAGAGAAGTGATGAGAGAGCACCCTATATCGGAATCCTTTTGTGGTACATTCATAAAAAGCTGAAACAGTTATAGCATCTGCCAAAAAACAGGCTGTGTGAATGAACTTACGATCTTAAAATTGCCGTAATCTTTCGGTTCATTCACATTTGCAAACATACTTGTAAACATGCCAGAGCGCTTCGCTCCCGGCACAAACAATCCATGAAACCGCTCGCGGAGCTAGCCATTATAACCTACCAGAAGTTTCAAAATTGAGCCCATACGGGATCATTTTTGAAACTTCCATGTGAAAGGGATCACGCCCCAAAATTTTTTGCCGAACCTCCGCCCCTTTCACATTCTATCCCAAATTTTTATTCGCCGTAGAAAGCATCAACTTAATCCGGTTCAGCTGGTTGACCTCGCTTGCGCCAGGGTCATAATCCACCGCCACGATGTTGGAATCCGGGTACCGCCGCCTCAGTTCCTTGATAACCCCCTTGCCGACAATATGGTTCGGCAGGCAGCCAAACGGCTGCGTGCAGACAATGTTCTTCACGCCGGAATGGATCAGCTCCACCATCTCCCCGGTCAAAAACCACCCCTCGCCCGTCTGATTCCCGATCGAAACGATCGGGTCCGCATACTCCGCGAGCTGGTAGATGGTCGGCATTTCCTCAAAACGGTGGCTTGCGCGCAGGGCAAGCCGTGCCTCCTTGCGGAAATATTCCATGACGGAAATCACGGTCTTGTTGATCTTTGCATCCATCTTGCTCTTTCCAAGGTACTTTGCCTTAAAATGCGCATCGTAGCTGCCATACATAAAGAAATCCAGCATATCCGGCACAACCGCCTGTGCCCCTTCCGCCTCAAGCAGATCCACAAGGTAATTGTTCGCCGCCGGGAGGAATTTCACAAGGATTTCCCCGACCACGCCAACCTTTGGCTTGACAAGCCCCTCGGTGAGTGAAAGCTTGTCAAAATCCTCCACGATCCCCCGCAAATTCCGCTTAAATTCCTTGAATTTCCCGTTCTGCACGGATTCCTTGCAAATCTTTACCCATTTTTCATACAGGGCGTTTGCGGAGCCAGGCACTGCCTCGTAAGGCCTTGTCGCATAGAGCACCCGCATGAAAAGGTCACCGTAGACAAGCGCCTGCATCGCGCGGGCAAGGCGTGCCGGGGTTATTTTAAAGCCCGGGTTTTTTTCGAGCGAACTGACGGAGATGACCGGGATATGCCCCATCCCCGCCTTTTGCAGCGCGCGCCGGATAAAACCGATATAGTTGGTCGCACGGCAGCCGCCGCCGGTCTGCGTGATGGCGATCGCCGTATGGTCAAGGTCATATTTCCCGGAAAGCAGCGCCTCCATGAACTGTCCGACCACGATCAGGGAAGGATAGCAGGCATCGTTATTGACATACTTCAAACCGACATCAACCGCCCCCTTGTTGTCGTTTGGCAGGACTACGACATTGAGGCCCGTGGAACGCAGGGCAGGTTCCAAAAATTGGAAATGGATCGGCGACATCTGCGGTGCGAGGATGGTATAATTCTCTTTCAACATCTCCTTCGTAAACATGACGCGGTGGTGCGCCGAGGATTTCACCTCCGGTTTGATTCCCTTGCGCGCGCGGTCATTCACGGCGGAGAGCAGCGAGCGGATGCGGATGCGGGCAGCCCCAAGGTTATTGACCTCGTCGATTTTCAGCACCGTGTAAATCTTCCCGGAAGCGTTTAAAATATCCGCCACGCCGTCGGTCGTGACCGCGTCCAGCCCACAGCCGAAAGAATTCAGCTGGATCAGCTCAAGGTTTTCCTGGCTGCGCACAAAGGAAGCCGCCGCATAAAGGCGGGAATGGTACATCCACTGGTCCACGACAATCATCGGCCGGTCCACCTGCGCCAGATGGCAGATGGAATCCTCGGTTAGGACGGCAGCGCCGTAAGAATTGATCAGCTCCGGGATGCCGTGGTTAATCTCCGGGTCAACATGGTATGGCCTGCCCGCAAGCACGATGCCGCGCCGCCCGGTCTTCCTCAGATATTCCAATGTTTCCTCGCCCTTTTTCCTCGTATCGTTGCGCGCGGCAGTAAGTTCCGCCCACGCGGCGGCGGCGGCGGCGCGGATTTCCTCCGCAGGGATGTCGTTTTCCCTGCCAAGGTATTCCACCAGACGTTTTGTCACGATCGCCTCGTTTTCCATGGAAAGGAACGGGTTCTGGTAAATGATCCCGTCCCCGCGCAGTTCTTCCACATTATTCTTGATATTTTCGCCATAAGAGGTCACAATCGGACAGTTATAATGATTGCCCGCACCGTCAATCTCCTTGCGCTCATAAGGGATGCAAGGATAGAAAATATATTTGATCCCCTGCCCGAGCAGCCACATGATATGGCCGTGCGCAAGCTTTGCCGGGTAGCACTCGGATTCGCTTGGGATCGACTCGATCCCCATCTCATAGATTTTCCTTGTCGAGAGCGGCGAGAGTACGACGCGGTAGCCAAGCTTTGTGAAAAGCGTGTACCAGAACGGGTAATTCTCGTACATGTTCAGCACGCGCGGGATGCCGACCGTTCCACGCGTGGCAATCCCCTCCGCCAACGGTTCATAATCAAAATAACGGTGCAGTTTAAAATCAAACAGATTCGGGATGTTGTCCTTGTTTTTCTGTTTGCCGATGCCGCGCTCGCAGCGGTTCCCGGACACAAATTGCCTATCGCTTAAAAAGCGATTGTCGCCTAAAGAGCGGTTGCCGCCGGAAAAACGGTTGATGGTCAGGCGGCAGTTGTTCGTACAACCTTTGCAGCGCGCCATGCTCGTCTCAAAACGAAGTTCGCTGATCTCCCGGATGCCAAGCATGGTGGTCGCCTCGCCCGTGTAGTGTTCCCTTGCGATCAGGGCAGCGCCGAAAGCGCCCATGATCCCGGCGATATCCGGGCGTACCACATGGGTGCCAAGCAGAGATTCCAGGCTTTGCAGCACGGCATCGTTGTAAAACGTCCCCCCCTGCACCACGACCTTTTTGCCAAGGTCCTTCGGGTCGGCAAGCTTGATTACCTTATAAAGCGCATTCTTGATGACCGAGTAGGCAAGCCCGGCAGAAATATCGGCAACCGTTGCGCCTTCCTTCTGCGCCTGCTTGACGCGCGAATTCATAAAGACCGTGCAGCGCGTGCCAAGGTCGGTCGGGTTTTTGGCGAACAGCGCGATTTTCGCAAAATCCGCCACCTCGTAATTTAGGGATTTCGCGAATGTCTCGATAAAGGAACCGCAGCCGGAGGAACAAGCCTCGTTTAACTGCACGGAATCCACGGTTGCGTTCTTGATCTTGATGCATTTCATGTCCTGCCCGCCAATGTCCAAAATACAGTCCACATCCGGCTCAAAAAAAGCGGCGGCATAGTAGTGGGCAACCGTCTCCACCTCCCCCTCGTCAAGCAGCAGCGCGGATTTGATCAATGCCTCGCCGTAGCCGGTCGAGCAGGAGCGCACGATCGTCGCGCCCTTTGGCAGCACGGAATAAATTTCCTTGAGCGCGCGGATCGTTGTTTTTAAAGGGCTTCCGTTGTTGTTGGAATAAAAAGAATGCAAGAGGGAACCGTCTTCGGCCACAAGCGCCGCTTTTGTGGTGGTGGAGCCGGCAT
>CAYMGZ010000184.1:0-3105 GCA_964390095.1 uncultured Lachnospiraceae bacterium
GTAATATTAAAAAATTGTGACAAATATTCCAACACATAGCTTGAACACGGCGCACAGCATGCATGCAAAAGCAGGGACGGGGTCTGCCCGTTCCCTGCAAGTGCCAAAAGCGTTTTGTCAAGCAGACGCTGATAATTCACTTTATTGCTGCCCTTTTTGTTCCTTCCTTCCTCCATCGCCTGCCCCCTGCGTTTATACCATTGCCCCAGGCACACCAAAAGGCATTTCCCATCATTGGCATACCCTGCGGCCCAGATTTTCTAAATTTTTCCAAATAGGTTGTCAAATCAACCCACGGTAACGGTTCACGCACGCATAAATTTCCTGTTTGCGCACCGCGGCGAGTGTTGCCGGGAGGTAACTGCCCCCACACAGGCTGGCAAGCCCCTCGCGCCTTATCTTCCCGTAAAGCGCCTCCACGAGCGCCTCAATATCCTGCGGCCCTTTCTCAAGCTTGTCGGCAAGCGCCTTTAGACAGTACGAGAGCGTCGTCGTCTGCTCAAAATCCAAGAGCTGCTCCACAAAACTTAAGTCCACATTATCCCGCCCGAACGAAAAGCTATCCTTGCCAAACTGCTTGACCTTGACCTCATCATATTTCCTTTCGAGCCGCCCGACTTTTACCATGCGCTTTTTCGCCGCATCCGAAAAAATCGCCCCGATCGGGGTCTTGCCGGAAGAAAGCTTCTCAAGCGGCGGTTCGCCCTCCATACACTCCCGCACGCGTGCCGTAATATCAAGTGTCTTGTAGTTATCCATCTGGATCACCCGGTCGGAAATATGGAAATATGCACCGGAACTGCCGGCAACCAAAATCACGGAAACCCCGTATTTCTCATAAAGTTCCCGCGCCTGCAGTAAAAACGGCGTGATCGGCTCCTTCTCCGGGGAAACCACCTGCTGCATCAGCTCGTCGCGCACCATGAAGTTCGTCGCACAGGTATCCTCGTCGATCAAAAGCAATTTTGCCCCGGCGCGGATGGCCTCAACCACATTCGCCGCCTGCGAGGTCGAACCGGAAGCGTCCTCCGTCGAGAAATCCACCGTATCCTTTCCGTTTGGCAGGTCGCTGATGAACGGCGAAATATTGACATGTTTGACTGCCCTGCCATCCTCCGCGCGCACCTTGACCGCGTCGTCCCGCGTGATCACAAATTCCCTGCCGTCCTTTGCAATATGGTTATAAACGCCCTGTTCCAATGCCTTTAACAGGGTGGACTTCCCGTGGTACCCCCCGCCGACAATCAGCGTGATGCCCGAAGGGATCCCCATCCCCTTGACCGCGCCCCGGTGCGGCAGGAAAAGCTCCACCTCAAACTCCTTCGGTGAAACAAATGCCACGGCGTTCTTCATCGGCTTTTGCGAAACACCGCTCTCGCGCGGCAGGACCGCCCCGTTCGCCACAAAAGCGACAAGCCCCCTCTCGGAAAGTGCCTCGCGCACCGCCTGCTCATCCTCCGCAAGTTCCAGCACCGCCCTTACCTCCTCGGCGCGCAGGTTCTTGTAAAAAAGCGAACGCTTCACGGCCTGCGGGATATAATCAAACAATATTTTGTGTAGTTCCCCCGCGTTGATCGTGCGCCCGTTCGCCGGGAAGCCGACCTCAAAGCGCACCAGGACATCGCCGTTTTGTATCTCGCACGCCGTGCGCGCCAGGATTTCCTGCCCCGGGCGGCTCACACCGATCAGCCCGCTCTTGCCGGAACCCTTTGCCTGAAAAGTATAATCTGCAAGCGTCCGCCCGAAGGTGCGCAGCAGGTAGTCCGAAAGTGCTATGCGCTTATGTTCCTTTTCATACATTTCTGTTGCAAAACCTGCCTGTGCCTTCCCAACGCGCACGCTGAGGCGCGACGGCGCGGCAAACGGGTCTCCCTGCACATGGTCGATCCCAAGCACATAACCCACAAACTGGTAGCTCCCGCGCAAGTCCTTGTATGCCGGGTAGCCCCTGTGGTCAATGCTTTTTAACATCTGTTCCAAATCTGTTTGCGATTTCATAAAAAATCTCCTTATTTTAGTTCCGTAAAATCCCTCCCAGTACCCAATGACCGGGGAAACGATTTTCTGTCCGCATGGCTCCCAGAAAATCGTTTCCGGGCACTGTACGGGATTTTACTGATTTTTAGTTCCGTAAAACCCCGGTTTTAAGCTTCCAATATTTTCCTCAGTTCCTGCACCAACCGCTCCATCTGCTCCCTCGTTCCAACCGTGATGCGCAAGTATTGGTTGATGCGGGGTTTTTCAAAATAACGCACAAATATCCCCCGCTCCCGCAGTGCCGTAAAGATTTCCTTCGCCGGCATGCTTTTATGCGTGGCAAATAGGAAATTTGTGGCGCTTTGCAGGCAGGAAAACCCAAGCCCTGCAAGCGCTTCCATTGCCCAGGCGCGCGTTTCCTTGATTTTTTCACAACATTCCTTAAAATATGCATCATCCTTTACCGCCGCCACACCAAGCAGGAGTGACGGGTAATTCATGGTGTACGAATTTATGGAATATTTCACGTCATTCATCGCTTTGATCAGCGCAGGGCTCCCCATTGCATAACCGATGCGCATACCCGCCATCGCACGCGACTTTGAAAAAGTCTGCACGACCAGGAGGTTTTCATATTTCCCAATCAGCGGCAGCGCGGACACCCCGCCAAAATCTACATAGGCCTCATCGATGACCACGACCGACTCCTGGTTGTGCCTTACGATATCTTCAATAAAATCAAGCCCCTCCGCAATCGAAGTCGGCGCATTGGGATTTGCGATCACGATGCCGCCATTCTCCCGGTAATAATCCTCCTTACGGATGCGGAAATCATCCCCGAGCGCCGGACACTCATACGGAATCCGGTAAACCTGCGCCCACACATCATAAAAAGAATATGTAATATCCGGGAACAGAACCGGCTTGCCCGAGTTAAAAAAAGTCAGGAATGCAACCGAGAGCACATCATCCGAGCCGACCCCGACAAAGACCTGGTCCTCCGAAAGCCCGTAGTACCCCGCCAGCGCCGCCACGAGGGGCTCCGCCTTAAAATTCGGATAAAGGCGGCATTTCTCCCACTCGGAAAGAAACTGTGCCGCGGCGTCCGCCCCCTTCGGGGAAGGTGGG
>CAYMGZ010000184.1:3115-6055 GCA_964390095.1 uncultured Lachnospiraceae bacterium
TTTACCATGTCCGCAAACTCCGGCTGCTCCCCCGGCGTGTACGGCTCAACCTGCCTGAAATTCCTTTCCCACGTCTTCATGCTCCCTGCTCCTTTGCTGCCTTTTTTTGCACTGCATCCACATACCTTATGATCATTTCCACACATTCCTCAATGTCCACCCGGCTCGTGTCAATGCACAGGTCGTAATTATCCGCCGAATGCCACGACCTCCCGCCCGTATAGTAAGAATAATACTCCTCCCGCAGACGGTCCGTTTTTTCCATCTGTTTCCTTGCCTCCTCTTCCGTAAGGGGCGAAAGCGTAAGGACTTCCCTTAAGCGCTCCTCGAACGGCGCATGCACATAAACCCGCACCACGTCCCCACGGTCACGCAAAATGTAATCCGCACACCGCCCGATAATCACGCAGGGTTCTTTCTCTGCCAGCCCACGGATAATCTTTGCCTGAAAATTGAACAAATTATCATCCGATGTAAACTCATCGCTGTCCGGCGATATCCAGCTCTCCTTATATTTTTTCCGCGCAATATGGTCAAAAAAGCTCTGCTTTAGCTTCTCATCCGCCTTGTAAAACAGTTTTTCATCAATGCCGCTTTCATTTGACGCGAGGCGCAGAAGCTCTTTGTCATAATAGTGTATCCTTAAACGGTCCGCCAGTTTGCGCCCGATCATCCGCCCACTGCTTCCGTATTGCCGCGCAATCGTAATAATAATCTTTTCCATGCTACACCTCCTGCCTTACCATATTCCCGCACATACCAAACGTTTTGGAAGTCACGCCGCACTGACACATCCCTTAACCGGGCATCACCGCGGTTACCATAAATAACAAAGTTTATCATAGCAGAAATCCACACACTTGTCAAATAACCTGTTTTACACGAAAACACCCCGGCAGGACCATATTGCCCCATCCTGCCAGGGTGACCACAAAAACAATCATTCCTTTGTTAACACAAAACGCCCAACAAGTTCGTCCAAAACAATTGCCTGAGCCGACAACTCCTCACTCGTTGCGGATGCTTCCTGTGCGGTTGCCGCATTGACCTGCACGACCTCGGAAATCTGGTCCACGCCAACCTCCGCCTGACGGACAGCCTCCGTCTGGGTCTCCACCATCGTCTTGAGTTCCTTGGAAAACTCCGCAATCTGCTTGATCCCGTCCACAACGGCAGCAATCGACTGCGCCGCGCGCTCCGCCGAATGATTCCCCTCCGTGACTTCCCGGATGGAACCCTCAATCAGCTCCCTTGTGTCAACGGCAGCCTTCGCACTCTGGTTTGCAAGCTCACGGATCTGGTCTGCCACAACGGCAAAGCCCCGGCCGGAATCCCCCGCACGTGCCGCCTCAATGGATGCATTCAGGGACAAAAGGTTCGTCTGTGAGGCAATGGACTCGATTTTGGCAATGATATCCCCTATCCTTGCGGAAGCCTCATTGATCCTGCCCATCGCCGTCATCATGTTGTTCATTTCCTCACGGCTCTTATCCGCCTCATCCGCATAATGTTGTGCCCGCGCGTAAGACTCGCCCGCGCTCTCGGCGCTCTTTTCCATGGTTGCCGTAATGTTGGAGATTGTTGCATGCAGCTCCTCCACGGCACCCGCCTGGTCCGATGCCCCCTCCGCAAGGCTCTGGGAAGCGTTCGCCAGGTCCCCGGAACCACTTGATACATGGCTGGATGCCTCGCCGATGGAGAGCAGCGTCTCTTTCATCTGGTCACGCAGCCCGCGCATCGAGTCATATAACTTGCTAAAATCCCCCGCATAATATTTCGATGCCTTCGACCGGACGGCATAGTTCCCGGAAGCCATCTCACCGAGTACCTCCCCGATATCACGGATGATCACATTGAGGCTGTCCGCCATCTCCACGGCATCCTTCTGCATCATCTCCACCTCATCCCCGGTCTCAATCACAGGGAACGGGGATGTTAAGTCCCCTTCCGCAAACGTTTTGAGGCGCTTGCCAAGTTCCTTTAACGGATTTGCCATTTTCCTCGCGATACGGCTTCCCCTCCGGTTTGCCAGATACATATCAACCACAACCAACGCCACGATCGCAACCCCCAAACCAACACACAGTCCCGCGAGGGTCCCCGACAGTTTGTTCCCCTGTTCCACCTTTACATCCAAAAGCTCTTCCAATTTATCATAAATGCTGCTGTATGCAGTTGCAAGCTCATTCAGCGCCAATTCCTGCGCCTGCCTGCAAAGCTCACGGTCCGTGGTAGCCCCAAGTTCCATGATCCTTGCATCCAGCGCCCAATAAGCCGCCAGCTCGGACTTGATCGCATCATAGGTTTTCCGGCCGTCATCCGAGACAATCGTCTCCTCCACCTGCACTAAATCCTGCTCAAACGTAGCTTTCTTGTCATCGTGCATCCTCACCACCGCATCAATCGCTTCCTGGTCATCATAACCAATGGCCGCGCGGAGGGAAGAACGGATATCCGCAAAATCAAACATCGCCCGCCCGATATCACCCTGCGCAAAGCCAAAATTGTGGAGCGCATAATTATACCTGAGCGATATCACGACCATTGCAACCAATGCCAGCACTGCCCCTCCCGCCGCGATCACCGCCACACTGATGAACGAGCGTGTAAGTTTTTTCTCAATACCTTCTTTTTGACCCATTGTAAAATCTCCTCTTTGCCAAGCCCAAGACAGGTACCTTACTTTAAAGCGGGGTTTGAAAATTTCCCTTTTTTCCTGTGTCTGCAAATATCAGATGGTGGAAGTATTTTTCATAATCGCAGTGAAATAGTACCTGAACATTGGAACGTTAATAATATCCAAAATTTATTATAACTCTTTTTGGTAAATAGTCAATCCGGCAATTTCTGTTTTTTATCCCAAAACAACCGGGTCAGTAAATCATTATCCAATCAAAAAAATGAGACTTCTTCAAGAAGCCCCATTTTTTTCCAAAATCT
>CAYMGZ010000185.1:0-6046 GCA_964390095.1 uncultured Lachnospiraceae bacterium
CGCGAGGATTCCATGGACAAGGTCCTTTGCACCTCGGATGGTTTTGACGGCCATATCACCTCCCCAAGGAGCTATGTCTACGTGTTTATGAACACGGAAACTTCCGCCGGGGTTCCGCTCGAGCTCTTCCACCCATTTGGCGGCTTTGGCAATTTCTTTGAAAATTTCGATGACCCGAAAAAACTCTGCGCGGAAATTGACCAGCTCTACGAGCGCCTGATGCAAAAACGGGAGGGTGTCTACGCCGAGGCGGGCTACAAGACCGTTGTCCTTGGCGGGATCCTTTCCGGCATGCTCGCACACGAGGCGGTCGGGCATACCGTGGAGGCGGACCTTGTGCTCGGTGGCTCCGTGGCAGGCCCGAACTTAAACAAGCGCGTGGGCTCCGACCTTGTCAACCTTGTCGATTTCGCCCACACCGCTTTTGGCAGGCAGGCACCGCTCCCGGTCTGGCTGGATGATGAGGGCACCCCGGCCGAGGATGTCACAATCATCCAGGATGGCATTTTAAAGGCTTACATGAACAGCCGCGAGACCGCCGCCCATTTTGGGATGGCACCGCTTGGCAATGCCCGTGCGTGGAGTTTTTCGGACGAGCCATTGATCCGCATGCGCAACACGGCCGTCCTGCCGGGCAAAGATACGCTTTCGGATATCATCGCTTCCGTGGATGACGGGTATTACCTACTCGACACCAAGAATGGCCAGGCGGATACGACCGGTGAATTTATGTTTGGTGTCTGCTTCGGCTACGAAATCAAAAACGGCAAGCTTGCGCGGCCAATCCTAGATACCACCATCTCCGGTGTTGCGTTCGACATGCTAAAGACGGTCGATATGGTTTCCGATACCGTGACTTGGTCAAGCGCCGGCGTGTGCGGCAAAAAACAGCCGATGCCGGTTGGCATGGGCGGGCCGGCACTGCGCTGCAAGGTAATGATTGGCGGGCGCTAATGCGTCTCCCAACGGATATGGAGGATATTTATGGAAGATTTAAAACAGGTTGCTTTCAAAGTAAAGGAAGCACTGATGAAAGAAGGCGCAAAAAAAGCGCAATACACCGCCTCGGAGAAAATCACGCACGAGTTTAACGTGGACGGCGGGGAATTCTCCCTGTTCCGCACATTGTTTGACAATTCCCTCTCCGTCACGGCATTCAAAGATGACAAAAAAGGTACAATTTTCATCAACAAATTTAACGATGCCGCCATCGCCGCAGCCGCGGCCGACTGCATCAAGTCCGCGGAATCCGGGATTGCCGACCCGGCCTACGACATTGCGCCACAGCAGGAGGCGAAGGTGTTTCGGGAGGGGGCTTACGAGCCGGATGTTGACCGCTTTTTCGAGCGCACCAAGGAACTGATGGCGGATATCGCGGCGCGCCACCCAAAGATTTTGATGGAACAGATGGTGGTGCAGCATGAAAAAATCCACTCGTTCTACCAGAACACAAACGGCACGGAGTTTGAGACTTTCCGGGGTTATTACACCGTGGAACTGATGTTCTCCGGGCATGACGGCGACGCGACCACCTCGTTCTTTAGCAGCTATATCAAGACCACTTCCCTCGATACACCTTTGATTGAACTTGGCTCGATTGATAAGGATTTAGCCGATGTCGAGGCACAGCTTGTCACCGTACCGCTTACCGGGAAATTCGAGGGGGTTGCGGTCCTTGCACCGTCAAGCCTTGGAAGTTTTCTCTTCTCTGCCCTCGGCAATTTCGTCACCGACAGCGTGATCCTTGAAAAAACAAGCATCTGGCTGGAGAAGCTGCACAAACAGGTCGCCGACCCGCGCATCACGATCAAACTCGCACCGCACGATGAGCGCATTGTCTGCGGCGAGCGCTTTACTGCGGACGGCTTCCTCTCAAAAGATTACGCCGTCATTAAAGATGGCATCCTGCAAAACTTTATGCTTGGGCTTTATACAGCGAACAAGACCGGATATGCCCACGCGCCAAATTCCTCGTATGAACTGGTTATCGATGCGGGCGATACCGCCCTTGCCGACATCGTTTCCGGGATCAAAAAGGGCATCCTCGTCGGCCGTTTTTCCGGCGGGAATCCGGGCACGAACGGCGATTTCTCCGGCGTGGCAAAGAACAGCTTTTTGATTGAGGATGGCAAGGTCACCGGCGCAGTCAGCGAGACGATGATCAACGGCAACCTTGCCGATATGTTAAACAACCTTGTCGCCATCTCCAAGGAGACCGTGGCGGACGGGTCGTCCGTGCTGCCGTACATGGCATTTGGCGGGTTCACGGTATCGGGGAAATAGGGCATGGATTTTCGGTTTGCACCGGTTCGGGATGTGCCCCGCCGGGCACGCCACAAAAAAGAAGGTTGGGAACCGGGAAGTCCCCAACCTTCTTTTTTGATGCGCGGGAGGAAAACAACATCCTCCACACAATCCACAGAAATTTAATGATAGTACTTTACCGCACTGTAATCATCCGCATCCTTTTTCATGGAGTAGGATACACCTGCCTGATAATACACGATGTCGGAGGTCACATCGATCACGTACCACTTCTCCTTATCCGCATCGTAAACCTCATTCCACGCATGGAGCGTGCTGATTGCCGGCGTGTAACCGGTCACAACCTTTGCCGTGATGCCCTGGCTGCGCAGCATTGCCGCAAACAGTGACGAGATATCATAGCAGATGCCCATCTTGTCGCTGTAAGTCTGGCTGACGCTCGGGATATAGCCTACCGTCGTGCGCACGGTCTCCACCTTTGCGTAGTCGTAAGTGTAGTTCTTTACCAGATACTTATAGACCGCACTGATCCTCTTTGTATCCGTCGTACACGATTTGCAGAGTGTCCCCGCCTTTTTGATGGCCTTTTCCTTTGTCTCATAATCGACGATGATGTTCGGGTTGGTAAAGACCACCGTCTCATCCTCCAACGCAATCTCCATCGTTGTCGAGTAGATCACGCTGTACTTGTTCCCGGAAATATTTTTGCAGATGCGGATCTTGTATTCCCCGTTGCCAAGCGTGAGCGGGATCACCTCCGTCACCACGCCGCTGCTTAGGTAATACTTGTAATCCACACCATCCTTTGATACCATGACAACAATCGTTGCCCCCTCCGTATTGTCGTACACAACATCAAAGGTCCCATTCCCGTTGTCCGTCACGGATGTCTCCGTCGTTTCCTCCGCCGCCAATGCCTGTTCTGCCCTTCCCGCGAAGGAAAGCGCGAGCACAAGCAGCGCACAGTACAAAAGCCATTTTCTCTTCATACGCACACTTCCTTTCTGCATCCAGGCAATCTTACTCTTCCTTTGTCCGCATTGCTATCTGCAACCGCGAAAAGCAAAAGCCCCCGCGGGTACATTCTTTTTTTCGGGCTATGGCCCATACAAAAATAACCTTCCCCCTAGCCCACGCTCCTGCGCATCGCATCCGGGTTCATACAGTAATTCAATGCCGTCTCGCCATCGATCCTCCCGGCCTTGTAAAGCGCAAGGATGCTCGCATCCATCGATATCATCCCGTCCTTTGCGGAGGAATAAATCACGGAATCGATCTGGTGCACTTTCCCGTCGCGGATCATCGTGCGGATGGCACTGTTTGCCTCCAAAATCTCAAACGCCGGCACCAGCCCCCCATCCTTTTCCGGGAGCAGCTGCTGTGAGACGATGGCGTTGAGCACCATGGAAAGCTGCACACGGATCTGCTGCTGCTGGTTCGCCGGGAACACGTCAATCACGCGGTCAATCGTGTTCGCCGCCCCCACCGTATGCAAGGTGGACAGGACAAGGTGCCCCGTCTCCGCCGCCGTCATCGCAATCTCAATCGTCTCAAGGTCGCGCATCTCCCCAATCAGGATGACATCCGGCGCTTCCCGCATCCCCGCGCGCAGTGCCTTGCTGTAATTGGCTGTGTCAATGCTGATCTCCCGCTGGCTGACAATGCTCTTTTTATGTTTGTGGAGGAATTCAATCGGATCCTCCAAAGTCAATATATGGCAATTCCTCGTGCTGTTGATCTCATCGATGATATAGGACAGTGTCGTGCTCTTGCCGCTGCCCGCCGTCCCTGTCACAAGGATGATCCCCTTTTTCTGCCTGCTCATGCGCAGGACGGATTCCGGGATTCCCATCACGGACACATCCGGCAATTCAAACGCCACACTGCGCAGGACGGCACTCCAGGTACCGCGCTGGCGGAACACATTCACGCGGAAACGCCCCACCCCCGGCACGGAGATCGCGAAATCGTCATCCCCGCCTTCCCGCATGGAGGACGGCCTTTCATCCGCCAAATGGTAGAGCAGGTCCACCGCTTCCTGCGCTTCCGCCTTGCCGATAAAATCCCCGCCCTGCCGGATGATCTGCCCCCCAATCTTGCACGCCACCGGCTGCCCTGCAATAAAAAAGATATCCGAGGCCTTCTGTTCCACCGCCTGTTTTAAAATCTGCGTCATATCCATTGCAATTTCTCCATTTCCTATTCCGTAAAAACCCCATCCCACACATCGTCCGCCCCGCCGTAACTTCCGTAGGGATCGCTGCAAAGCCTCCACTCCTTCACCTGGCAGGCACCCTCCAAAAGCAGCAGCACCACTTTGATTGTGCGGTTATTGTCCACATTGGCAAGCAAAACAATGCTATCCGCCTGCGCCTGCGCCACAATGCCGTCCGGGAAGGTGATGCCCGCAAGCACCTCCTCCGGCGTGCGCAGCCCCTGCGCCCCTAAGGCTTCCGCCACAAGGGCATAGGCTTCCTCCGCCCTCGCGTCCGCCTCGTAATAGCGCTCCACGGCCTCCCTTGCCTTCTGCGCCATCTGCTTTTCATTGTACGACGCGCGGATGGAGAGGACGGCAAACACCGTCAACGCAAAGACCGTGATGAGCAGGAGGATGGAAGCCCCGCCAATATTCATATGATACCTTGAATTTCCCATAACCTTCCCTCCGCGGTCCGCTTTTGCCGCAGATGTGGTATCACCCTGATTTTGCCACACCGCGCGCCATCCTCAGCGCCCCTGCCCGAAATACACCGCCACAAAAAGCTTGCACAAAAGAACCTCCGTAGGCACCGCGCCGCTTTTAACGGCATCCTCGAGCGCCGCGCCCCCCACATAGACCACCGCACGCCAAAGCCCATTTTCCTCCTTTGCCGGAAGAAGCACCAACTGGTACTTTCCCTTCCCGGAAGCAACCTCAAAATGCCTGTCATAGTGCAGGATATAATATCCTTCCCCCGCCTCCATGCCAAACCGTTCCGCCGCATACTCAATGCCGCCAAGCTTCACCGCCTCCGCGACATTTTCCGCCTGCACGGTGGCCGTGCTGAGTGCAACCGCCTCCCCCCGCAGCCGGTCAGCCGTTAAGTATATTTTCAGGATGGACACGCCAACCACCGCAAAAATCGCGGTGACAAGCACAAGCTCTAAGACCGTCCGCCGATAATTGCCCCTGTCATTTCCCATACCGCCCATCCCCCTTACCGCGCCGTGCGCAGCGTCAGGTACAATTCCTGCGTATCCCCGGCGCGCCCCGTCACCTTGAAATAAAGCTGCCCGTCTTTTGTTTCCTCCATATAAAACTCCGCCGCCTCAAACGTTTCCATCCCGTAGCCTGGCTCAAAATAGCCATCCTTCTCCATGAAATGCTCATACAAGTAACCATCAAAGAAATAGAGGTAAGTCTCAAACGCGCCATCCTCGTTTTCCTCGCCAAGGACAAGCACCTTTACCCCGTCCACCTCGCGCAACGCTACCGTCCCCGCGGCATCCGCCTGCCGCACCTTGGTCGCCATGTAAGACAAAGACGTGCGCAACTCAAAATTGTCATTGTTTGCGACCACGATGTTTTTGTAGACCTGCACGCCGATGTTGACCAAAAACAAAGCCGCCACCGCAAAAGTACCAAGCATGAAAACCATGCTGACCAGGCTTACCATCCACGCCCTCTTCCCCCGCGCTTCCTGACCCATCGCCGCCGCACCGCCCTTTCCCAAAAAACTTAACGCTCAAATATATTGATTTCCGGCATGATGTTTGACGCAAAACAATCGTAGTACACCCG
>CAYMGZ010000186.1:0-6005 GCA_964390095.1 uncultured Lachnospiraceae bacterium
AAAGTTTTTCATGCTGTTGGAGCAAAACTTATTTTACTACCATTACCAGCCAATTGTGGATGCCCGCACAGGTGATATCGTTGCCTATGAATCCCTGATGCGCACCGACCAGAATATCGGACTGAATCCATTGCAGATCCTTGATATTGCGACCGATTTCAACCGCCTGTACGATATCGAAAAAGCGACGATGCGCAATAATCTCGCGTATTTGAACGAGCACCGCAAAACCTTCAAGAACCGCAGGCTCTTCATCAATTCGATCCCATCCCATATGCTGAATGAAAAGGATTTCCGGGAAATCTGTGAGGAGTTTTATGATCTGTTTGAACAGGTCGTTTTTGAGTTTACGGAACAGACGGAGATCACGGATGATTCCCTTACTTACATCCGCGACCGGCTGACCTGCAACGGCATCAGCCTTGCAATTGATGATTACGGAACCGGTTATTCCAATACTTCCAACCTCCTGCGCTACAATCCGGATATTGTTAAAATTGACCATTCCTTGATCACTTCCATTGACACAAACCACAAAACCCGCAAGGTTGTTTCCGGCATCATTGATTTCCTCCACAAAAGCGGCTACATCGCATTGGCGGAAGGTGTGGAGACAAGCTCGGAGCTGCGCATCATGATCGAGCTTGGGGCGGACTTGATCCAGGGTTACTATGTTGCCCACCCGACCCCGGTCCTGCTCGACCGCATCCCCGACGCAGTGCGGGAAGAAATTCTTAAGTTCAACCGCGATGCCACCAACCAGGCGCAGAAAATTTATTACCCGCGCCAGCACGAGAGTGTCGATTTGTGCAAATTGGCAACCGAGCATTACAGCGATATTATGTTGGATGTTTCTTCCGTCACTTTGGTGGGGGAGAAAAGCCTCCCGGTTCCCCTGCCGGTTACTGTAAAGGATGGGACCGACTGTATCATCACGCTGCTGGATGCCAATATCTCTTCGCCTTCCTCCTTCGCCGCCCTGCGCATCGGTGATAACTGCCATGTCTGCCTTGTCTGTGAAGGGGATAACAAATTTGAACAGAAAGGTATCTTTATCCCTATCAGTTCCTCCCTCCGTTTGGAAGGCGACGGAAATCTTGCTATCTTCTCGGAAAACCGGGATTGTTTCGGTATTGGCACGGACAGCCAGACCGATTTCGGGGCAGTCACGGTTGCACTGGACGGGCGGCTTGACATTACGGTGAACGGGGAGAAATGTGTCGGCATCGGCGGCGGCAGGAATGCCGGGAACCACCTAATCCGCCTGTTGTCGGGCGATGTATCTATCAATTGCAACGGTGCGAACAGCCTTGGCATCGGTAGTTTTACGGGGAATTCCATGATTGTGCTTAAAGGCTGCGCCCTGCACACCCACATGTTGTCCGCGACCTCGGTGGGGCTTGGCGCGTTTTCCGGGAGCCTGGATATCCTGATGGAAGATTTCCGTTTTGAATGCACGGCTTCCGGTAACAACCTGACTGCCATCGGTGGCTTATCCGGATGTGAGGGCCATATCCTGATCTCGCGCGGGAAGGTAGGAACGGTATTAAAAGGCAAACAGCTCACTTGCATTGGAACGGCGGACGGAAACATTGACACGGAACTTTTGTGCGCAAAGGCGGTACTTTATTGTGAGGGGGATTCCACCTGCGGCATCGGTGACATGACAGGGGGCGGGAACGTGTCGGTCACGAATTCGGAGTTGATCTTAACGTTCCGTTCGGCGGTTACGAGGAGTTTCGGAACGGAGCATGGGAAGCTGACGATTGTTGGGGGGATGCGGACAGTACATATCAATGATTAAAGGGTGGAGGCAGGAAAGGCAAGGCGGTCTTATGCATCCGCCTTTTCCCTTCCATACCCATGTACCCAGTCGGATTTCAAATAGTAGATCAGGTAAATCACGGAACTAATCCCCCACGTCAGCGGGTAAGCCCAGTAAATCAGCCCGATATCGTGCACAAAGTGCATCATTGCCGTAATGTAGGCAATGCGGAACACACACCAGACCGAAAGCATGATGACCATCGGCACAACGGCTTTCCCCGCGCCGCGGCAGATCCCTGCGATGATATGGGAGAAGGCCAGCAGGAAATAGAATAATGCCTCCGTGCGCCCCTGTTTTGTGCCAAGCCGCACGACCTCCGGGTCGGCATTAAACATTTTAATCAGCTGCGGCACGGCAAGGAACATGATGACACCGATTGTCTCTGCCAGCACAAGCGCCATCACAATGCCGAACCTTGCCCCTTCCTTTGCCCGCCCGTATTTGCCTGCACCGAGGTTCTGGCCGATAAAGGTGGTCATTGCCATGGAAAAACAGGTGATTGGCAGGAACGCGAAACCTTCAAGCTTTACGTAGGAACCATAGCCTGCCATCGCATCCTCGCCGAAGGAATTGATGTTGGACTGTAAAATAACATTGGCAAGGCCGATCACGGAATTCTGCACGCCGGTCGGCAGGCCATATTTTAAAATCTCGCGCAGCATGTCCTTGTGGAAACGCACCTTGGAAAAGGAAACTTGGTAAACGGTGCCCTTTTTCAGCAGGCGTTTTAAACACAGCAGGGCACTGACAAGCTGTGAGATTGTAGTCGCGATCGCCGCCCATGCCACACCCATGCGGAACACACCGATAAAGAGCAGGTCAAGCAGGATGTTCAACACCGAGGAGCAGATGAGGTAAACCATTGGCCTGCGGCTGTCGCCGACAGCATTCATGATGCTTGTAAAAATATTGTACATGACATTTGCCAGCACGCCAAGGAAATAATAGCGGAAATACGCGATGGAGTCCGGCAGCACCGAAGGGTCTGTTTTCATCAGTTTTAAAATCGTTGGTGTAAAAATGACACCGACCAGGGTGACAACAAGCCCTGCCGCCAACCCGAACGCGATATTGGTATGTACCGCGCGCGAAACGCGGTCCTCGTCCTTCGCCCCAAAATAGCGCGAAATCACAACGCCCGCCCCCGCCGCCGTGCCGGTGAAAAAGCTGACCAACAAAAAAATAAGAGGTCCGGACGAGCTGACTGCCGCAAGCGGCCCCTTGCCAAGGAAACGCCCGACAATCAGGGAATCCGCCGTATTGTAGAGCTGTTGGAAAAGCTGGCTGAAAAAGATGGGTACCGCAAACTGGAGGATCAGTTTTTTTACGTTCCCTTCCGTCATATTTTTAGTTCCGCTTGTATTTTGCATGGTAAACCTCCGTGATGATCGTATATTTTTTTAGATGCTGTCTAACGTCCCAAAATAGGAATCCGTGGCTTTAAAACAGGTTCTCAGCCGCGCCCCAACATCGCTTTGCGCGCCTTCCAGTCCGGCAGCACGTCTGCCACGGCGGCGTAAAACTCCTCCGAGTGGTTTGGCACGAGGAAATGCGCGAATTCATGGACAATAACATATTCCGCGGCTTCCTTTGGTACCTGCATCAGCATCGTGCTAAGTGTAATTACGCCGTTTTTCGGCTGGCAGACCCCCCATCGGCTTGTCATTTTGCGGATGCGAAGCTGCGGGTAAGCAATCCCCTGCGCCGCAAAGGGCGGGTACCAGCGCCTTATAAGGGCAGGGAGGTAAGCGGCGGCCTCGCGGCGGTACCAATGCTCGATCGCGGCGGCGCGCTGTTCTTTGCTGCTGCCCACCGGGGCATACAATTCAAGCACTTCCCCCGCGCGGCGCACGATGCACTGCCTGCTTTGGCGCAGGGATACGGAAAGTGTCAGTGTTTTTCCGCAGAAGGAAAGCTTTTCCCCGCTGACATATTGCAGATGATCCGTCTCGTCCATGCGGGCTTTGCAGCGCTCTTTTGCCGCGCGGATAAACTCCTCCTTGGAACGCACAAAATCGTCCAGATAGGTAAGTGTCACCCTGCGGCTTGCAGAGACAGCTACCGACCCATCCGGACGAATCCTCAAATTTATATTTTTGACCGGTTTCCGTGTTAATTCGTACACGATGCTTTCCCCCTGCGCACCGGTCACTGTGCGCAGGACTTTTATTTCTGACATTTTACGCCTCCATGCTGTCTGTGGATTCTTGTATCAGAGCGAAAGGTCTACCGAGCCGCCGAGCGGCATGACACCCATATCTGCCAAAGCCCCCTCCGGGGAACCGCCCTCTTGCGATACGCCACCGACGGAAGTTCCATCCCCGACCGAATAATCGATGCTCCCCGATGCCGACCCGTCATAAAAGGTGGCTCCGCCCATCTGCTGTTCCTCGTATTTTAAGGCCTGTTCCGTCCGTTCCAAATCGGCCAGACGCATTGCGGAATCCCCGATTTCAAACGCCGCCGTGCCCGTTGTATCCGTTACCGGGCGGCTGCTGCCCTCCGTGGTACCATAGCGGCGGTAACGGTCCATGTCCTTGATATATTTCATGTCCGCCTCCGCAACATCCCCCAATTCCTCACTGCGGTGCCTGCGCTTTAACTGCTTGCAGCGCAGTTCCTTTGCTTTCATCTGGCGCTCTGCCTGTTTTTTCCCGATTGCAAGCTCACGCTTGATTTTCTGGCGCTGCGCGCGGACTCTTTGCTTTTTTACATTCTTTTTCAGTGCGTTTGTCTGCTTTTCCCGCGAGACACGCTTTTCTTTGATTTGTTCTTCTTTCAGGTTGCTTAATTTTTTCTTGGCCGTTTTTACAATGCTCTCCGCGTGGGCAATTGCAATGCGCAATTCATTTTCGTCATACTGCCCCGTGCCGACACAGCGTCGCAGCGTACCGACTTTGGTGCGCGCGGTCGCAAGCGCCCGCGCCGCGCTGCCTAGTTTGTTTGCGCGCAGCACCTGGGAGGAAACTTCGCGGCGGTTATAGTTTAGGTTTTTCTTTTTTAACTTTGCTTTCGCCTTTTTTTGCTGCGCAAGGCGCTGTCGGTCCACCAGCCCCAAGCTGTTCGCCTGCCCGATGCCGTTTGCGGTAAGGCGGGAATGGTCGGTATAGGTGTAGGAAGCCTGCGCGGTTTTGTTTTTATCGTCCTGGTTTTCTGCTTTGCCGGCAGGGTCTTTTTGGGAAGAAGGAAGTCCTTGCCGGCCGGTTAATTTATTCTCGGGAGCGGGTTCTTTTCCGGCCGGGTTTTGGGTTTTGGTTTCCTGCGCCGACTGTGGCCTTTGTCCCGGCTGGCCTACCCGGGCATTCCTTGTTCTTGCGGCAGCGGCTTCCTGTGCTGTCCGCGGCCTTTGTTCCAGCTGGCTGGCACGGATATTCCTTTTCTCCTGCGGATTATTTTTCTGTTGCGTCACTGCTGCATGTTGATAGATATTTGCCAGATCAACCCCATGCATTGCCATCCCCCCTCCATGCTTATTTATAGTTCTTTCTCGTAGCAGAAATCTATAAAAGTTAAATCGGTTCCCTTTTTTTGATAGGATTTTTCCCCTCCCACTTCAAAACCCAATTTCCTGACAATGCGGTTGGAAGCTTCGTTTTGCTGGTTCACCCGCACGGTGGCTTTCTTCGCGCCCTGCTTTTTTGCATAGCAAAGCATCCCCTCCGCCATTTCGGTTGCATATCCATTCCGCCAGAAATTTTTATGTACACAATAAGCGATATCATATATTTTTCCGTCCGCATCCGGAAGAAAACTGCAAGTTCCGATACGCTCCCCGGTTGCTTTGGATTCCGCAATCAAATAGCAGCATGTATCATCGTCTCCCAGGGATTCGACGAGTTTTAAATATTCTTCATCCACCGTAAGGAGTGCCGGGTCCGGCAGATACTGCCCCATTTCCGGGTCATTCCAGATACTGATCGCAAAGCGGGCATCTTCCTTTGCAAAACTGCGCAAATATAATCTGGGCGTTTCTATCGTTTTGATCTTCATGCCTGTATTTTTCCTTTCCATGCGGTATGTTTTATATATCGGCTGATTGGGGGGATTTGATTATACCATGTCCTTCGGACATGTTCCCTCCGGGGGATGCACACAGTTCGCCAAGGAAATTGTCCTCCTTCGTCGGACGGCGAACTGGCGCTGGTATAATGCCTTGCGGACATTATACCATGTCGTT
>CAYMGZ010000187.1:0-285 GCA_964390095.1 uncultured Lachnospiraceae bacterium
ATTTCGACATCAAGGGGTGAGCAAAATTGCCTGGGCTTTTTAAAAGAAATGAAACCGGATATTCTGATTTCCAGCGGCGGGGCACTGGTAAGGGTAGGCGGAAAAATTATCGCTTCTTCCTCTTTTTCTGTAACAGAGACAAAAAACTTTATTGCATCAGCAAGGAAAATATGTGGTATGGATTGTGAAATTACGGTTGACACATTTGATGCACATTACTGGAATTATAAAACCAATCGTAACTATTCAGTACCTCGTTGAGGGGACATTGATTTTTGGGCAAAA
>CAYMGZ010000187.1:295-5937 GCA_964390095.1 uncultured Lachnospiraceae bacterium
TGAGATTCCCCACCCTGGCCTGGCACAGAAATTATGCGAACATTTTCCGGAACTTGACAGCCAGCGATTTTCCGATGGCGATTGGTATAAGTTTACAAAAAGTGGGATTACAAAGGAAAAGGCAATATCGGCTGTATGTGAAGCATGTCATGTAGGAGTATCGGATACGATTGCTTTTGGGGATGATTATGCAGATATCGGCATGTTAAAAATGTGTGGTGTTGGGGTAGCAATGGGCAATGCAATACAGGAGGTGAAAGATATTGCTGATAAGACCACACTGTCAAACGAGGAGGATGGCGTAGCTGCCTATTTGGAAAAATGGGTCTTTTGAAGTTTGAAAAAACCATGGCCGGCGATTTCCTGCCTGCCATGGTTTTTTCTTTGTTTACGATTTCCTATTATTTTATATTTTTCCCAAACCCACATTCCAGTGTTCCCACAATCCTACGATTCATAAATCCGATAATTCCCCGACAATGCCAGAAATGCAAATACATACAGGCAATTATCATAATACCGGTATTTACCGGAACGCATCGGTTCCTCCCAAAGACGCTTCACCCATTCCGCCGCAAGCGCTTTCTCCGGGTCCTCGCTGTCTGGGGCAATCGGGCCATCCACCGCAAGCGCCCCCTGCGCTGTTGTCGCGATGATGCCGAGCGGGTGCTTTGCCGCGTCGCCAATCGGTGTGCCGTCCACCTCAAACACACCTGCCATATTTTCCCGGTGTGTCACACCCAGATGGTACTGGAGGCGCTTGACGGCTGCACACTGCCCAACATCTTTTTTGCACCATTCATAGTCCAGCCCGATGTTTGCCGCCGTGCGGTACGCATCGCTGAAAAACCAGTCATGGCGCTCCTTCGTCCAAGAAAGCCCACGGCTCATCGGTTTCCCGTCAAATTCCGCGTACTCCGCGCTCATGCCGGAAACCGGATGGCACGCGATGGCCAGGTATTCCCGGCTCGCCTGTGCTGCCTGTGCAAAGAATTCCCGGTCTTCCTCGTTTGCCCATTTTGCGAAAAGCTCATAGAAATGCGGCAGGTGGTAGGATGGGTCGGTGAAATCAACCCCTGGCACAAAAAGGATCTGTTTGTTTTCAAGGTTCCACATCGGCGTTCCCTTCCGCCCGTCCTGCCCCTTGTGCAGGCATGCGGAAAGGATTTCCTTCGCCTGTTTGGAATAATTGAAAATCCCCTCGCCATCGCCCCAGCGTTTGGAAGCAAAGAAAAGCGCCATCGCAAAAAACTCCTCGCCATCCGGCGCAGGGCCGTTGGCGTTCTTTTCCCCGGTCACCTGGCACGACCATGCAAAATAACCCTCGTTCCAGCCGTCCTCCATCCACATGTAAGTCTTCGCCCATTTCCAAAGACGGTCGAATTCCTCCTTCATGTCCATCTGGACGCACATCATCATGCCATAGGACATACCCTCCGTGCGCGCATCATGGTTCCCGGTATCCTCGATGTACGCCATGTCCTCACCCACCGGGAAATACACCTTGTCCTCACCGTAGAAGAAGTTATGTATGGTCGCATCAAGCCTTGCTTTCACTTCCTCCTCGCTTTTTCCAATTTCTGTAAATACATTGCGGTACTGCATACTGTAAACCCCTTTCCATTCCGTCATTCTGCGGTTGCAATACTGCCCCCTGATTTTATCATAGCAGATTTTCCGGAAAAAGCTTCTTAAAACTTGCGGAGTTCTGTGCGATTTTTGCCGAGTTTTTCCGCAGGGATGGTAAATTATGGATGTCAGTCTATATGCTTCCCACATTTTTTCTTTTGCCTTTTAGGGGATAATGTGGTAAAATGTGCACAAAGGCAATCGCAATGAGAGATTGCGATTTACAAGAAATCCGGGAAAAGGAAGTGCAAAAACACGCATTTCGTTTCCAGCGCTCCCTTTTCCCGGATTCCGCCGCGGGCAACGCGGGTCCACAACCACCAACAAGGAGGTTCTTTTTACTATGGAACAATTCAACCTACTTTTCGCCCTACAAAACCTGCAACGAAACGCCATCCGCCTTTCCCTGACACCAACCGACGGCATCCTGGCCGGGCACTTTGGCGGCTGCCCGGATGTGCCGGCCGACTTTATCTGGCCAACCTTCCAGACAAGCACGTTCAACGACCAAGAAGTCAAGCCGCGTCCATTAAGCTTGGTCGCGCAATTTGACTGCGCCGCCCTCGCCCCGTTTGATACCGAAAACCTGCTGCCCCACGAAGGCATCCTTTCCTTCTTTTATGAGCTTGGCTCCCAGACATGGG
This sequence comes from uncultured Lachnospiraceae bacterium, assembly GCA_964390095.1. GTDB lineage: Bacteria > Bacillota > Clostridia > Lachnospirales > Lachnospiraceae > RGIG4057. Next base: position 2,569 of record CAYMGZ010000187.1, read on the forward strand.
GATTTTCCCCGGAGGATGCGGGCTCCGCAAAGGTCTTCCATTTCGCGGACCGCGCCGCCCTCACCCCCGCCACCTTCCCCAAAGACCTCGATGAGGACTTCCGCCTTCCCGCCGTTCCCTTCTATGCCCACAGCGAAACCCAATACCCTGATTTTTCGGATTTCCGCCTCGCTTACTCCGATATCACCCACCCTAGCTATTGGCAGGAAATCGAAGATGGTTTCGACAATTTCTGTGAAGAATACGACAAAACCATCGAGACGCTTTCCGGGAAGGATGAAAAACTCCACCACCAGCTCCTTGGCTGGCCGGTCATCATCCAGAACAATATGACATTCGAGTGCGAGCTGGTGCGCCGCGGCTACTATATGGGAAATACCTTAAAAGGCATCCCAAAGGATGCCATACAGGAAGCGGATGAGCATTCCCTGTCCGACTGGGTCTTGCTTTTCGAGCTGGATTCCGATGAATTTGGGGATTATTGCCTGGATTTTGGCGACTGTGGCAGCATTTATTTTTACATCCGCAGGGAGGATCTTGCCGCGCGGCGTTTTGGGCAGGCATGGCTGATCTCCCAATGCTATTGAGTATGGACGGACTATTTTCTTTCCCGCAATACAAAAACTGCCGTCTCTGCCACCGGCTCTGCGGTGTGGACCGCGGGCAGCGGACGGGCTTTTGCGGGATGCCCGATGGACTTTTTGCGGCGCGCGCGGCGCTGCATTATTGGGAGGAGCCTTGCATTTCCGGCACATGTGGGTCGGGGACGGTCTTTTTTTCCGGCTGCTCGCTGCGCTGTGCCTACTGCCAGAACCACGACATTGCCCTCGGGTGCTTTGGGGAGGGGCTTGACATTGCAAGGCTTGCGGAAATTTTCCTTGAATTGCAGGAAAAGGGTGCCGCAAACATCAACCTCGTTACCCCGACCCACTATGTCCCATCCATTATTGCGGCACTTTCCCGGGCGCGGGCGGGCGGGCTGGTTTTGCCGGTTGTCTACAATACGGGGAATTATGAGACGCTTGACACGCTCAAGATGTTGGAGGGGTATGTGGATGTGTACCTGCCGGATTTCAAATATTGGTCGGATGCGCTGGCAGGCCGCTATTCGCATGCCGTAGGCTATGCAGGGCATGCAATGGAAAATATCGCGGAGATGTTCCGGCAGGTCGGGGTGGCAAGATTTTCCCACACGGATGAACGGATGCCTTTCTCCGAAAAAAAACTGCCGGAAAACCATTCCCCGAAAGGCTCTATGGAAGGGGATGCAAAAAATCCCCCGGGACACCCGGAGGATTTTGCTTCTGCGGATATTTCCGCGAATCCCTGCACACCGCCGCAGGATCCTGCCCTTACGGAGAGTGAAACCTGCCTTATGGCGCGCGGTGTCATTGTGCGCCATTTACTACTTCCTGGTGCGCTTGCGGATTCCAAAAAAATCATCCGCTACCTGTATCAAACTTACGGCGATTCCATTTACCTCTCCATCATGAACCAGTACACGCCCATTGCGGCAAACCTCACCGCCTTCCCGGAATTAAACCGCAAGGTCACGCAGGCGGAATACGATGCGCTGGTTGATTTTGCAATTGACCTTGGCGTGGAAAACGCGTTTATCCAGGAGGGGGAGACGGCGGCAGAGAGTTTTATCCCGGATTTTTGCGGGGAAGGTATCCTAAAACAATTGCATTAACACATCATCCCTAAATTATCTATACAAAAAGGAGGCATCACAATGGTACAAGGAAATGGCAAATGGGTATTTATCACAGGTGCATCGCGCGGGATTGGCTGCCTTACCGCAAAATTCATGGCAAAGCAGGGCTGCAGCCTGATCCTCCACAGCCGGAAAAAAGAGCATTGCGAAGGGCTGCTGGAAGAAGTGACGGCCATGGGGGTCAAAGCCTGCCTGGTTGAGGCAGAACTTTCCGACCCGGACAGCGTACAAACCATGCTTTGCGAGATTGACCGCATGGGCATGGCGGTGGATATCGTCCTCAACAATGCGGGGATGCAGGTTGCGTACCGCAAGGATTATTTTAAAACCCCTGTTTCCGATTATACGGAAAGTTTTAAGATCAATACGATTGCCCCTGCGATGATCTGTTATCATTTCCTGCCAAAAATGATCGAGAGGGGATTTGGCAGGATTGTCAACACGACCAGCGGGATACGGCTTGAACCGGAACAGGCCGGATATTCCGCAAGCAAGGCGGCGCTGGATAAGATTACCATTGATCTTGGGTCAAAGGTGGAAGGAACGGATGTCATGATCAACCTTACCGACCCCGGCTGGTGCCGGACGGACCTCGGCGGCCCATACGCCCCAAACGCGCCGGAAAGTGCAATCCCCGGGATTGTCGTGGGGGCTTTTGTGGACGACAAAAAGTCCGGGCGTTACCTCAATGCCCCGTATTTTACCGGCCTTACCTTAGAAGATGCGGTCCAAAAGGCAGAAAAGGAATTTGACAGCCCGTATGGAAAATAAGGACAGGTGCGCATAGCAAAAGAAGGGGCTGCCATAACATGCAGCCCCTTCCTCCCTTTACGGTTCCGTGATGTCCTTCCCAAAATATTTCTGGGAAATCTCCGCCAATGTTCCGTTTTCCCGCAGCTGCCCAAGCGCGTCATTGACCGCTTCCCGCAGGCTTTCGCTGTCCTCCCCCTTGCGCACCGGGATGGCAACAAGCGAGGCTTCCTCCGTCAGTGCCACCACCTTAAGCGCGGCATCCGGGTGAACCTTCATGTAATCGTCAAAGGAAAGCTCCGCGTTCAACGTTGCGTCCACGCGCCCGGAAAGTACCATGTCAAGCGTCTGGTCGAGCGTATCTACGCCAAGCACCGTTGCGCCGTAGTCCTCCGCCAGATACATATACGTACTGTTGATGCTGTTTGCCGTTGTCTTCCCTTTTAAATCTTCAAATGTCGTAATTTCATTGTTGCCGTTCCCGACAATCAACGCCGTGTGGATGTAGGCATATGCATCGGTAAAATCATATTTTTCGCTGCGGTCGTCCGTGATTTCCACGCCGTTGATCATCAGGTCGTAACGGCCGACCTCAAGCCCCGCAAGCAGCCCATCCCACTCACCTTCCGCAAAGACCGCCTTGACCCCGAGGATTTCTGCGATGGCCTCCCCGACCTCCGTGTCAAAACCGACCAGTTTGTCATTCTCATCATGGTATGTCCACGGGACCCAGGTCCCTTCCATCGCAATCACGATCTCGCCTTTCTCCTTGATGCGCGATAGCAGGTCGCCCTCCGCTTCCTCCTTCTTGCCGCAGCCAGCCGGGATGCAGAACGCTAACAAAAGGACTGCCATAAACAGCGTTACAAGCTTTTTCTTCTTCATGATCCTACCTCCAGTAT
>CAYMGZ010000188.1:0-5935 GCA_964390095.1 uncultured Lachnospiraceae bacterium
TCCTGCGTGTTTCGCTCCCGGCGAGCGAGAAGAGACAGGGGCGTTAAGGCGTGTTTTGCCCTTCCCGCCACCGCCTGGGCTGGCGGATGGGCGTTATTCGGTCCGGCGGTATTTTGCAGGATGCAGGTATCCCCTTTACCTTTCTGGAAAAACGTGGTATACTTTCAGGTAAGAAAAAAAGATACTGTGAAAGGGGGATTTTTTATGGCAGCTTTGGTGCCAACGCCGCACAATGCGGCAGGGGAGGGCGAGATCGCGAAAACCGTCCTGATGCCGGGCGATCCGCTGCGGGCGGAGTATATCGCAAACAAATACCTTTCGGACGTGGTGTGCTTTAACCGGGTGCGCGGCATGCTCGGCTTTACCGGAACCTATCAGGGAAAGAGGCTTTCCGTGATGGGCGGGGGCATGGGGATGCCATCCATCGGGATCTACAGCTATGAGCTCTACCATTTTTACGGGGTGGACAACATCATCCGTATCGGCTCGGCGGGCGGTTTTTCCGATGAGGTAAAGGTGCGGGATGTCGTGGTCGGCATATCCGCCTCGACGAATTCCAATTATGCCGCTCAGTACAAGCTGCCCGGGACCATCGCACCGACAGCGGATTTTTCTTTGGTGGAGCGCGCAGTGGCGGTGGCGAGGGAGAAAAATATCCCGGTGAAGGTCGGCAACATCCTTTCCTCGGACACCTTTTATTCGGCGGATGAAAGGGCGAATGACGCGTGGAAGGCGATGGGCGTGCTCTGTGTGGAAATGGAGGCGGCGGCGCTGTACCTGAACGCGGCATACGCGGGGAAAAAGGCGCTTTGCCTGCTCACAATCTCCGACCATCTCTACACCGGGGAAGCACTCTCGGCGCAGGAGCGCCAGACTTCCTTCCATGAAATGATGGAGATTGCGCTGGAGATTGCATAGTTATAGAAGAAAATAAAGGTTTCCGGATTTTTATAAATACAGTGGATATTGGAAAAAATATGGTCTGCGGAAATCTATTTTCTGAAAAAGGCAAATGCATGGTTGGGGGATGTATTTTCTGGCATGCCCCAAAAAGGGGGAAGGATATGACAGAGACAGAAAAAAATATCGTGGCGCGGGTGGACCATACCCTGCTTGCGCAGACAGCAACATGGGAGCAGGTACGCCAGATCTGTGATGACGCGCTGGAATACCGGACGGCATCCGTCTGCATCCCGCCCTCGTTCGTGGCACAGGCGGCAAAATATCTTGGCGGGCGCATGGCCGTCTGCACGGTGATCGGCTTCCCGAACGGCTACAATACAACGGCGGCCAAGGTTTTCGAGACGAAGGATGCCATTGCAAACGGCGCGGATGAGGTGGACATGGTGGTCAACCTTGGCTGGGTAAAGGAAGGGCGTTTTGACCTTGTGGAGAAGGAAATCCGCGCGGTAAAGGAAGCGGCGGGGGATAAGGTCCTGAAGGTGATTATTGAGACATGCCTGCTTAGCGGGGAAGAAAAAATACAGCTATGTAAGGCCGTGACTGCGGCAGGGGCGGATTTTATCAAGACCTCGACGGGGTTTAGTACGGCGGGCGCGACCTTTGACGATGTTGCCCTCTTAAAAAAGCATGTGGGTGGGAATGTAAAGGTCAAGGCGGCAGGCGGCATTGCAAGCCTTGCGGATGCCGGGCATTTTGTGGAACTTGGTGCGGACCGCCTTGGCACGAGCAGGGTCATCAAGCTGCTGAAAGGGTAGCCTGTAAGAAGGATTTTAGGTCAACGACAGCGGGACCAGGATCATTGCGCGCGACAGCACCAGGAAGACGGTGCAATACATTTTGGGATGGTTTGGCATTGACATGGATGTGGAAAATGCAATCGCCGGGCAGGATTGGCAGCCGCAAGCCGGGAGGGCATATGCAAAACTTAAAATAGGAGGAGCATTATCATGGGGGATCAGGAACAAAAAAACGTACCGGTATGCCAGAAGAAAGGGGAATTGGCACCTTTTGCCGGGGCACTGCCACCGTCGAGGGATACCATCAGCGACCTGCTTTGCAGGGAATTGATTGCCTCGGCAGAAAAAATGATGGCGCGTGCCTACGCGCCGTATTCCGGCTATCAGGTGGGGGCGGCATTGCTCGCTTCCGGGAAAAAGGTTTATACCGGCTGCAACATTGAAAACGCGGCGTTTTCGCCGGGCATCTGTGCGGAGCGCACCGCGTTTGCAAAAGCGGTCAGCGAGGGGGAGCGCGAATTCACGGCAATCGCGGTGGTTGGCGGCAAAAACGGCATCCCGGTGGACTATACCGCGCCATGCGGCGTGTGCCGGCAGGTGATGGCGGAATTTTGCGACCCGCGCAAATTTTATATTATTTTGGCGCGCTCACAGGAAGACTATTGGCTTTACCGTCTGGATGAGCTGTTCCCGATGGGATTTTCGCCGAAAAATCTGGCGTGATTTGTGGTTTGACGTTTTAGAATGGAAAGGGATAGGACTGGCATGGGAAAATCAATTTTTACAATGAGTGCCGCACAGCGTTTAAAGGCGCAGGAAAAACAATCAAGGAGGTTTGACCGCGCGGTAAATAAAAAATTTAAAGAAATGAAAAAGGCATGGAAAAAGAAAATGGCGGGCAAGGTATTCAAAGGAGCTGCCTTCGTGGCAACCGCGGCGGCGGCAGGAGCAGTGATTGGCAAGGCAAAGGAGGTCATGAAGACCAAAAGCGGCGATGAACTGCGGGAGATGGCATCGAAGATCAAAGTGAAATTTGAAGAGAAGATGGCAGCAAGGAAAGAGGCGGCAAAGGAAGGCAGTACGGCACAGGATGCCGCAGAGCGGTTAAAAAATATGACCGTGGAGCCGTGTGCCGGGGAAGAAAATGCGGCGGATCCGGAACATGGCACGGCGGAGGCCAGACAGGATTGGGTATCACCGGAAAAGGCAGCGGAGGAAATCAACCAGTCCGTGGAATAAATGGAAAACCTCGCGGGAGTTTTTGCAGGCTCCGGCGGGGTTTTTGCGGAAAATGCAGGATGTTAACGGGGGAGAATCAAGATGCTACAAAAGAACAGGATATGGAGGCAGGTTGCAGGGGGATTGCTTCTTTGCGCCCTTTTTTGCACTTATTTTTGCAGGGCAGGACAAAATGGAAAAATATGGGGATCCGTGTCTGGGGAAGCGGACAAGGAAAAAGAATTATTTTTTACATTGACGGAGGAAGAGGAAGATTACCTTGCAGGGCTGCGCGGGCAGACGATTTTTGCCGGGGTGGCAGGTTTGGGTGTATGGGAGATGCAGGATGGCGTGCCTTGCGGGGTTGTGGCACCACTGGCGGATGTGCTGCACCATGAGTTTGGGCTGGAGCTTCGGGTCGTGCAGGGGACGTGGGCGGAAAACAGCGCGGCAATGCAGGATGGGAGTCTGGATCTTCTGGTCGGCGTGCCCGCAGCGGCGCAGGGTGCAAAGGAAGGGGAGCTTCCAGAATCCGGATGGTACCAGAGTGCATGGCTGTACGAGAACCCGTATGTATTGGTGGAATATATCGGGGAAAATACCCTTGGGGAGGGAGAGGACCATAAGGAATCGGGGGATCCCGCCGGGGAAGAGAACCCTGCTATGAAAGAGGCGTATGCCGGGAAGGTTTCTTCCAAGATATGTGTGGCATACATCGAAAAAGACCCGGTAAGCGAAGCGGCGGTCGGCCGGATAAAAAAAACACCGGGTTTGTATTTTGAAAAGATTAACACGGCGGCTACATTGGAATTTTTCCCTTGCACGGACGAGGCTGCGGTGCTTGCGGCACTGTCCGCCGGGCACGCGGATGCGGGGGTCGTGCCGGAGGATGCATTGTTTTTTTGCTATCCGGCACAGGATTTTTTTGTTTTGGCACGTTTGGATGCCTATGGCAGCAGGGTTGCCGTCGGCGTGGCGGATGAAAAACTGATGCCACTTCTGGAAATTCTGACCCGTTACCTTGAAGAGACAAAAGAGGGGGAGGAACTGCGCGGGGCGATGGGCGCGCAGCAGCAGGGAAGGCGCGAGGAATGGGTGAGGAAAAAGGAAGGGGGGATATTAAAAAAACTCCGGGCACGCGGGGCGGATTTGCAGTATGCGAAGGCAGGCCTTGATTCCGTGCCATATTTCTGGCATGACACGGCGGGCACACACGGGGAACTTGCGGATTTCCTTGCATTTGTCACGGCGTACACCGGGCTTTCCTTTTGCGAGGGGCAAATTTCCGGCGAGGAGGCATTGCAGGCTCTTGAGGACGGGGAAATCCTGTTTGTGGCAGGGATGCCATTCTTAGGTGACGGGCAGGCCTATTGTTTTGCCGGGGAGGAGAGCCAGGATGCGCTGGTGATGGTGGTCCGTGCCGGGGAAGCACAGCTGTTTTCGGAAAAAGATCCCGATTGCGGAATAAAGCAGGAAGCAATCGCACAGCGCTATTGGGGCGTGGTGCAGGAGTTTGTGCCACTTTTTTTGGGAACGGTCTTTGACGGGCATGTGGTAGGCTTTCCGGATGAGAAAAAGCTCCTTGATGCCATGCAGGCAGGGGAAATCAGCGGGATGCTGCTCGGGCGTGGGAGTTTTGATGCGCTGCTGCTTGGCGGGGAGGACGCATACGCCGTGGTGGAAGGAACCGCCTTTCCGGTAAGAAGCGGGCTGGCGTTTTCTGGCGGGGATAAAAAGGCAGCGGGGCTGTTTGGGCGGCTGTGGCAGTTTTACCGCGCACTGGGGCATGGCAGTGCGGCATCCGGTGCGGGGCAGGCACAGGATAGTGCCGCTGCGCAGTACCGCACGCGTATGCAAAGCTGCGGGGGGGGAATGAGGAATTTACCCGTATGGTGTGGATCTCCGGCGCGGTGGCGGCAATCTTTGCGGTGGCGTTTTTATGGTCGCGGCGGCGCAGGGGGGAGAAAAAACGAAAGGGGTAGGGCAGGATGGTCACCCTGTGATTGCATTCCTGCCTGTTTTGCAGAATACAGAAAGTCCAAAGGGCTTGCTTTGGCAGCCCTTTTTCTGTATAATAATATCAAAAGAGAAAGAATATGCCAATGGAAAGCGGGGCGTGAAAAAATATGGAAGATTTAGGGGCAATATCGGATCGCTTGAAAGAATTGAAAATTTTGCCAAAGCAAATGAGAATGAAATCAGTTTATTTGTTGTCCAGGATATCATAAAAAATAAAAAGCACGGAATTGATGAAGAACTGCTTGCCATGGCAGTCCATCAGTTAAAAGAGCAGGGAATCCGGATACTGCCGCCCGATACGGATGAAGGATATAAAGCGGACATAGAACCGGATCAATTTATTCCTTCGGATGTCAATATTACCCAGATTCCGACCAATATTTCAAATATAATGGAACGGCTGGAAAATAAAGAATTTGATCTTGCACCGGCGTTCCAAAGGCACGGCGGGCTATGGGATGAGGTAAAGCAGAGCCAGTTGATTGAATCGCTGATGTTAAAAATACCCCTTCCGGCATTTTATTTTGATGCTTTTAAGGAAGATGAGTGGATTGTGATTGATGGCCTGCAACGTCTTATAGCGTTCCAAAATTATCTGGTAGGTAACTGGCAGGAAGATGGTTCAAAGAAAAAGAGCAGTTTTAAAGGGATGCAATATCTGACAGATTTTAATGGGAAAACATTTGATGACCTGCCAAGGCAATATATCAGAAGGATTAAAGAATCCCCGATTGTTGCATATACTGTTTTGCAGGGAACGCCGGATGAAATTGTATTTAACATTTTCCAGAGGATCAACACGGGAGGGGTGCCGTTGAACGATCAGGAAATTAGGCAAGCCCTATATTCCGGAAAAGGAACCGACTTGATCAATGAATTGGCGGGGCGGAAGGAATTTCAAGAAGCAACGCAGTTTGCGGTAAGACCGGAGCGGATGTTGGACCGCGAGTATGTGTTACGGTTTCTTTCTTTCACAGAGTTGGATTATAAAAAAGAAT
>CAYMGZ010000189.1:0-5870 GCA_964390095.1 uncultured Lachnospiraceae bacterium
CTAAAAGTACAGAGACAAATGGTTTATTTTGGATTAGAATATCAGATTTCATTTGTATCCTCCGTACTCATGAATCGCATTCCTTGCATACATCTGCAAAGCATCATATTTTGCTTGGCTCACTTTTCCTGCCTGTAACAATGCATCACCATAATCAAGTGTCACATCTATCTCCTGATTGCTCTCCGTTATATTCTTACGGATAAATACTTTTTTCACAGTCAACCAAACTAACTTAAGATCATTCCAGAACGTCACCTTTTCTATGTATCTTAAATCCCAATTCAACTTTTCTTCCCATGTGATAGCATTCCGACCTTTCACTTGTGCTAGTCCACTTAATCCAGGTTTAGCCGTATGTCTCATTCTTTGCTCGTCACTCATGAACACCATATCCCGTATAAGCTGTGGTCTCGGTCCTATCACACTCATATCACCTTTCAGAATATTAAATACTTCCGGAAATTCATCTAATGATGTAGCGCGGAGCATACGTCCAAATACCGGTAATCTCTGCTCATCTGGTAACAATTCACCATCATCATTGTGTTTATCTGTCATAGTCCGAAACTTATAGATGTTAAAAATCTTTTCTTTTCCATCTTTGCCAATCATCCCAGGACGTGGCTGTTTAAATAAAATTGGGGTTCCCATCTTAACTCGTACCAAAATAGCAAGAATAACGTACAGCCAACCGAAAACCAAAATAGCAAGAAGTGAACATATTATATCAAAAAACCGTTTTACATATTTTTCATATAATCCCATTTTTCGTTGCAGTCGCATATTCTTCTCCCATCATATTAATGGCATGCAAAAACTTCTCACTGGAAGCAACGATGAATAATATCAATAATCACATCCTGCTGCTTCGCCGTCATCTTATTATCCGATGGTAAGCACAATCCCCGTCTAAAAATATCCGCTCCAACATCGACACCGAAATGTTCTATGTACGCATTACTCCTACCTCTCCCATTCCCCATTCTAGTAACAAAAGCATTCATCCTATAAATTGGCTGCATATGCATTGGTTTCCAGATCGCACGTCCTTCAGCACCAAAGTAAGAAATGGCACTTAATATCTCGCTAGGGCTTGATTTTTCTGGTTCTGTGACCCATAGTTCCTCTTGATCCCCTCTTACCATTGTAGCCATGGCATAAGGATCTATAATCATACAACTCAGCCAGAAGTTCGGCACACTCTTCTCTTTGTCATACGGGTTAACCTTAACCGGCAGGTCGGCTAGTCCTCTTTTAAATCTCTCATAGATCCTTCTTTTCTGTTCTAAATGCTCCTCAAGATACGGTATCTGCCCTCTAATCACTCCGGCAATGATATTACTCATGCGATAGTTATAGCCAATTTCCTCGTGCTGATACCACGGAGCGTCTTCCCGGCTCTGTGTAGACCATTTTCTTACTTTATCCGCATCTTCTTTACAGTTCGTCAGAAACATTCCGCCAGCTGAACCTGTGATCATCTTATTGCCATTAAAACTAATACAATTATAGTCCCCCAGTGTTCCTGTTTCACACCACTTATCGCCTAGTTTATATTTGGCACCTAGGGATTCGGCAGCATCTTCAACTATTAATGCACCGTGGGCATCTGCAATAGCCCTAATCTCCTCCATCTTGCCGGGAGTGCCATAAAGATGTACTACAACAATCAATTTAACATCTGGGTATATTTCAAAAGCCCTCTCAAGTGCCACAGGATCCATATTCCAAGTGTCATATTCCGTATCAATAAACACGGCTTCACCGCCCTCATAGGCGATTGGATTTATAGAAGCACCAAAAGTCATGTCTGATGCGAATACTCTTCTCCCCGCCAGTGTGCCAGCATTCGGTTTTGCAGTTCCATATAATCGCTCTCCAGCCAACCTTGTGGCAAGATGAAGCGCAGCGGTACCACACGAAAGAGCAACAGCGTATTTACAACCCACATATTCTGATATCTGCTTTTCAACTTCATTTATATTAGCACCAACTGTGGATACCCAATTTGTGGCTATCGCTTCATCCACCCATCTCTGCTCATTACCGTGCATGGTAGGACTACTTAACCACAACTTATGTTCAAACTTCTCAATACCCTTGAATCTTGGATCGGTAGTAAAATCCATGTCATAACTCCCTTTATGTTTTTAACTTTTTTAATCTTCTCTTTCCTTTCCTATTTATCAATTTCTATCCATATTTGCTATGGTTAGAGAAGTCCCCCTTCATTTTTTGACTCTTTTCACCTCCATCATCCCTATCTCCCCCTTACACACCACCTAAAAAAGCCCAAGCTTCGCCACCCCATCAGATTTGTAACATCCCGGTCACTTCCCCGAACAATCTAACAAATCCCATGAGCCATCCCCAAAGCATAACCAGACCCGACCGGGATGCGCCACAGCGACAATCCTTCACGGAAATCTTCCTAATTCCTTCCGCAAACAAACTTTTCCTATAACAAAAAACTAAAAACTACTTTTTTTCATTTCCTCCCCCACATTCCTCTTCCGTCTCCCCGGCCGTGCGCTCCACACCATCCCAATCCCCTCCAAACAGCTCACCTGTTCCCTCGTCAGCCCCTTATACAATCCCCCGCCATACGCACACCGCTGGTTCGAGATCCACTTCCCCAGCCGGTAGCCGTCCGCGCAGACAAAATTGTTTGGGACCGCCAGATGTCCGTTTTCCCGGAAATATTCCTCCGCGTGCGAAAAGCCCTGCCCCCAGGCATCCGGGAGTTCCCAGACCATCCCAAGCCCATCCAACATTGTGACCTGCCAGCCCGCGAGCACCCCATTCCTGCGCCCCGCACGCTGGCGCTGCAGCCAGATGCCAAGGTTCTTGCCATTGCGCGCAATATATTGCTTTGGGATGGACAAATTCCCGTGCTGCCGATAAAATTCTTCCGCCTCCCCGTATTGTTCCCGCCATGACAGTTCCGCCTGCGAAACCCCCGGGACAACCCCGATGGAAGACAGTTTTTCCTTTTGCCCCTGCGTCAGTGGTTTCCGAAACTCCCGCCCTGCCTGTGCCTTGGAAATGCCATCTTCCTCCCCTTCCACCCCGTCGCACGGCATTTTTCCCTGGCTGCTGCCACGGTCGTTTTCTAATTCTGCCTCCCACCGTGCTTTTTGCTCCCTCAGCCAACGGTCAAGCCAGACACCTTCCACCACATAGTCCGCCGCCATCTTAAGGTTTCCGTGTTTCTCATAATATTCTTTTGCAAGTGCAAACCGCCGCTCCCACGGGTCGCCATTCTCCCAGACCATGCCGATTTCCGTCAGCCTCCTCACATGCTCCATGTGGATGCTTTCCCTCTCAGGTCCAGACAAATCTCTTTTATATTTCTTTATATTTCCTGATATTGCTGCTTCTTTCTGTTTTTCTTTTTTCCTTTGCCCTAAAGCGAAATTCCGAACGCCACCCACATCCTGGTGACAGCCAATGCCTTCCTTGAAATCAGGGTTTTTCATGGCATCCGCTCCCATGCTGCCATCACCTTCCCTCGATACGCCATTTTGCAGCCGGAGCTTTTGGTACATCTCCCTCTGCCTCCTCAGCCACCGCCCCAGCCTACATCCGCCTTCCGCCACAAAATCCGCCGGGACTTCCAAATCCCCATGTTCCTTAAAATACTTCTCCGCCTCGGCAAAATTTTTCTCCCATGCGGCTTCCTGTGTGCCCTGCCAGCGCATGCCAATCTGCTCCAGCCGCCGGATTTGTTCCCGGCTTAAGATACCCGCTGTTTTTTTGTTGTAAACCTTCCGCTGGGTGGCAACCCAAGCGCCGAGGCAATAGCCGTCCTGCGTGGTGTAAATTGCCGGGATTTCTAAGTTCCCATGGCTTTCGTAATATTCCTTTGCCATCGCGTACATCGCATCCCACGACGCGGCGAGCGTCTCCGTTAGCTGTGCAAACAGCCTCCGGCAGTCCGCTACCTCATCGATCACCTGGAAATGCTCCGTGATGACCTCGCCGCCCCTGCCATCTGCCCGGAACGCAAAAACGGCCTCGCGCAGTTCCTCCTCGATCGCCCCGATGCTGCAAAGGTTTTCAATGTTCATCACAATGTCAAATATTACCGGGGTCTTCTTCCCGCCCGCCGCAAGTGCCCGCCCAATCTGCTGTTTGTAAATGGTGGGCGAAACGGTTGGGCGCAGCAGGATCACGCCCGAAAGCCCATCCACATGGATGCCCTCGTTGAGCATGTCAATGCAGTACAAAAGTTTTAAATGCTTGCTCGTGTCGGCCTTGAAGGCTTCGAATTCCTCCCCGGTCGCGCTGTCATCCGAATATGCCGTGTAAATATGGGGCGCAGGGTCAACCTTCGCGAACCACTCACCCGCAAGCTCACGCATTGTCAGGAGGTGTTCGTAACTGGTGCAAAAAACAATGTATTTTCCATATCCTTCCTGCGGAAGTCTTTCCCCGGCAGAATGCCCCTGCATAAAGTCTTCCTGCTCCAAACCGACCGTTCCTGCACCCCCCGCCACTTCACCGTCCATATGCTTTGCAAAGACCTCCGCAAGCCCGTCCGCCTTTTCAAGCGCCCGCCGCAATGCCGCAAGCTCCCGCTCCGCCTCGCCTTGCACGGCTTTGTTTTTCGCCTGCCGCACCCGCAGCTCGTAGCGTTTCAATTCTTTTTGGTACGAATAAACGGAAAGCACGTATTTCGGCGCGGGCAAAATCCCTGTCGCGATGGCCGCGCCAAGGGTCAGCTCCGAGGCGACATTCCCGCCAAAAAGTTCCCATGCCATGTCACGCTGGTTGTCAAGGTAGCGGATGTTGGTTGCCGAAAGCCCCAGCACCTTTGCCTCCGGGTACATTTCCCGCAGCCGCGAAACGCCGCCGCCCCACTGGGCTGCACCACAGCGGTGGAACTCGTCGAGGATGATGTAATCCGGATGGATTTCTTCCATGGTATCCCCCGGCATCCGCATCAGGCGTGCATAAGTGATAAATTCGATATTTTTTAACTCTTTGCCCCCTGCCGCCCCCCATTTTTCCAACTGTGTCGCGAAAATGTATTCTGACGGTGAAAGCCAGCATATGTTACATTCCGCATGGTCGGCACAGAGTTTAAATGCGATAAAGGATTTTCCGGTCCCGGTTGGGTGGATGATGGCCGCCCTCCCGGTTTCCTGAAGCATCGAAGCAGCCGCTTCATAGGCTTTTTGATTATGTTCAAACAATATGCTCATGGACCGCTCCTTTCCTTTATCTTAAAATGCATTCCAAAATGAATGGAAATTCCTGCTTCCGGGACAGGGTCTGTCTTTCTAAACGGACAAAACCACACCCCGCACAAACCAATTCCTATTCTGCCATATGGTTAAAAATTCTCATCTCCCAAACAAAAATTGCCTTTTCGGACGAAAAAGAAGGGGTGTAATGAAGTATATTGATTCATTACACCCTTTCCGGGAAGCCCCTAAAATACTGGATTTTTTGATTTTCTGCCTGACTGCTTTGACTGCAAATAAATCAAAGTGACAACCCGGATTTCCTTCTGGAATGTTGATGGGGGATGGCTTTGCAGGGAAAAGAATTGACTGCGAATTTGACTGCGAATTTTTGGAGAAAAAAAGGTATAAAAAAGAATTTTTTCGTAAATTCTCGATTTTTTAGATGCTTTATGATGATAAAATATATTTTTATACATACTAAGATATCTTTATGCTTTCATAAAAAAAACTGGAATCAAAAAAAATTGTTAAACTGATTGACAAAAACCCTGCCCAGTGGTACAATAATTAGCGTTCAGAGTACAGAACATCATATTTCTTACAAAATTTGACTGTAATGAATCAATATACTTCATTACATTTTCCTAAATATAGCTAAATTTTTTGCCTTATAGA
>CAYMGZ010000190.1:0-5823 GCA_964390095.1 uncultured Lachnospiraceae bacterium
GAAATTCTTTCAGATCTTTTACATCCAGCTTCATATCATCATCAAGAGCATAAATCTTCTTTGAACCGAATATTGAGAATCCCAATATGCCAGCCCCACGTGCCGAGAACATATATCTATTCTTAACTACCCCTGGGCAGTCAATGATAATCATTGGCATACGGCTAGACCCAGTAAATTCAGAAACGATCTTAACCATCGTATTCTGTTGATTAGAGGCTGTCACGCGATCAAGATAAATCTTGCTTACAGCTTGTCCTGTAGTACCAGAAGATGTCATGGTTTTCACTACATTTTCAGAAGCTATCGACTTAAGCTCCAATTTCTTGAAGAGACGTACAGGAAGAAAAGGCAACTGTTTATAGGATTTAACTGTATCTATATTAAAACCGATAGCTTCCAATATCCTCTTATACTCCGCGCAGTTTTCCCCATGCAGCTTTGTAAGCTCCACAAGCCGTTCCGTGAGGAGATTATTTTTTTCCTTCTCATCCAGTGAATATGGATTTATGGCTAAAATCTCTTCAAATGTCATATCTTCACACCTAACCTGTCCTTTATTATCTGAGCCATTTCCTCATGATGCTCACGAATAAAGAAATGGTTTCCATCAAATCTTTTATAGTCAACAGTATCCGTGAAATACTTCTCCCACCGCATCATATCATTCAATGGTGTATCCGTTTCGGAATAAAAAACTGTCAAGGGAATTGAAGTTTTCAAATCCAACTCCTCGAATTTGTACTTTCCAATAATCGTGTAATCCGCCCTGTAAATTGGCAGATACGTTCTCCAGAACACTTTGTTATTCAACAGTTTCTCCGGCACATCACCAAAACGAATTGTTCTTTCTTTCACCCATTCATCAAGTTCGCCTTCCGTAAAACCTAGCAACTCTGATTTCGTGTGAGGCTCGTGTGCACACAGAAATACGTGGGAAGGAAGCGGCAACCCTGAATCAATAATCCTCCTGAGCACCTCTGCTATCGTAATGCTTCCCATACTGTAACCGAGCAATGCATAATTGTCAGACAAGAGATCCCTTATCTTTTCGAACATGTCATCAGCAAGTTCATCAAATGTGTCATAAAAAGGTTCCTTGTGTCTTTCTCCGTGTCCAGCGTAATCGAAAGCGGCCAAATCTATTCCGTTCAAATTTTTCCCTATCCCATCAAAGAAAGCCTTCGTCCCACCGGCATATGTGAAACAAAACAACCGTGGTTTACTCATAATATTTCGTCAATTCCTTGTACAGTGTCTTTCCAGATTCGTTCTTCGGTATTTCGTCTATCACGATCGACTTGAACGCAACCGGATTGAGTTTCGTCTTGCTGATCACAAACTCTCTCACCGGTTCTGCCATCTTCTCATCCGTTACGAAGATGTACATATGGTCATCCACACCGGCAGAAGCAACCTCTATCTCAAACTCACCCTTGATTAACCTGTCAATCTCATCAAGATTCACACGGTTACCATAGATTTTGAGGAAACGTTTCTTCCGACCTACGATATAGTAATACCCGTCCTCATCAAACTGAGCCATATCTCCGGTTTCAAGACATCCATATCTCTCATCCCCAAGAAGCAAATCCTCGCCTTTTTCTGCATAGCCAAGAGTTACATTCCTGCCCTCGTAGACAAGCTCACCAGTTGTATGCGGTGTGGTGATTTCATCCCCATCCGCATCAATCAGATGGAACACTCCTCCCGGAATCGGGATACCCATAGAGCCTTTCTTCTCAACAGCTTTCTCCGGAGGAAGATAACCCATACGGCTAGTGGCTTCTGCGGCCCCATACATCACCACAAAGTTCTTCCCTTGCTCTTTAGCGTAGGCCGCAAACTTTTCATGCAACTCAGGCGTGATCTTCCCACCAGCCTGGGTCATTGTTCTGAGACTTGGTAATTTCATACGGTAGAAACGTAGCTTATCAAGCATCTCATAGGTATATGGTACGCCACCAAAGCTCGTCGCCTCCGCTTCCTTAAGGAAACTCCAAAACTCCTTCTGCATCAAACCCTTATCGGTTAAGAGCAATGTAGCTCCCACTAAAAAATGGGAGTTAATGATGGAAAGACCATACACGTAGTTCATGGGAAGCGTTGTGACTGGTCTCTCAGTCTCATCCAACTTCAGATATTCGGCGATAGATGTTGCATTATCCAGAATGTTTGTGTACGACTGACGGACAAGTTTCGGACTGCCTGTCGAGCCTGATGTAGTGACCAGAAGACCGAGTTTTTCATACAATGAGTATTTAACTTCATACCCAGTCCTTAGCAACACATAGCCGTATGCGCTATATACCAGCTCCATTACAGAAAACTTCCCCGCCATATCCTGTGGCATCCACAGATATTCAGGTTGATAAGTATCCAAAAGATTCTGAAGCAGTCCTTCTTCAAGATGACTGCTCACCTGTACGCTTACAATGCCGTTATTTATAAAAGCAGTATAGCCGATGACCGAACCAATAGTGTTACTGCATAGGGAAAACACCAAGCAGCGATGACCAATGATCCCAGCCAATGCATTTGCATTTGCATTTAGCTGTCCATAAGTAAGACTGTCACCAAACTCATCAATTAATGCTGTGTTGTCCTTGAATTTTTCCAGATTCCAAATTTGATTCATCTTACACTCCGAACTCCCCTGTTTTATTATATGAGTGCTGCTTCAATATCTTCAGCGATCTGTTCTCCTGTCAGCCTGCATTCTTTCAGCAGATACTGATAACTTCCGGCATGCGGGAAGCAATCCTTGATGCCAAGCATAATCTGTGCAGGCTTATCCTTTATAGGTGCCAGATACTCCGCCACTGCACTTCCTAGCCCGCCCACTATACTTGCCTCTTCTACGGTCACAATCAATTTCTTGCCAAGCTGCTCATCCACCGCACCACAATCCAACGGCTTAATTGTATGCATATCAATGACAGCCGCATCAATTCCTTTATTTGCGAGAATCCCAGCAGCCACCTTGGAATAATAAACCATCGTTCCACATGCGATGATAGCGATATCCTTGCCATCCCGAACCTTTATGGCTTTGCCAATTTGGAAGCCAATATCTTCTTCATAGACAACAGGAAGACCGGAACCGCCTGTAAGCCTTAAATATGCCGGATGCTTGTAATCACAGAGAGCTTCTACCGTTTTCACAATTTCTACTCCGTCCGCCGGGTTAACAACAGTCATTCCCGGAATAGCTCTCATCACAGCCCCATCTTCAATTCCGTAATGACTGTTTCCAAGCTGAGCCATAATAAGTCCACTACCGAGACCTATCGTCTTGATATTCAGCTGCATGTAGCCCATATTCATACGAACCTGTTCGCAGGCGCGCATGGTCACAAACGGTGAAAACGATGTTGCAAATACATTCGTTCCGTCTTTTGCAAGTCCCGCTGCAACACCAATCATATTCTGTTCAGCGATCCCTGCATTGATAAAACGATCCGGCAATTCGTCCTTAAACCGCACTAAGCCTGATGATTGTGCAAGGTCAGCGGACATCACGTAGAAATCATCGCGCTCTTTAGCTACTTCAAGTAATGCCTGTCCCAGTGTTGCTCTTGCACCGAGGCGAGACCACAATTTTGCTTTACTTTTCTTAATCTCAATCATTGCGCCGCCTCCAGCTCCGCCAATGCCAGGTTCAACTGCTCCTCAGTCAGGCGATTATGATGCCAGTCATTATTATTCTCCATGAAACTGACACCCTTCCCCTTGACCGTATTACCAACAATAGCCTTCGGCACACCAGCATTATGCCCTGTCATAAATGCATCATAAACCGCTTCAATGTCATTACCGTCAATTTCTATTACTTGGAATCCAAGTGCCTTTAACATGCCCGCATACTTATCAGACACATTCATAATTCCTTCACTGAAGCCATCGCTCTGCATATGATTGTTGTCAATGAAGAGGGTGAAGTTGTCGAGACCATAATTCACGGCTGACATACATGCCTCCCATACGGATCCCTCATTGCTTTCTCCATTGCCACAAAGAACATAAACCTGATATTCGTAACCCTTCTTCTTAGCTGCTAAAGCAAGCCCTACCGCCATGGATATTCCTTGCCCAAGAGAGCCGGATGACGCTTCCAACCCAAGTTCAGGTTTCATCACTGGATGTGCAATCAAGTCAGAGGCATCTGCAAGAAAAGTATCAAGCAGACTTTTTTCAATCACACCAAACTCTGCAAGTGCTGCATAGAACCCGAGGACACCATGACCCTTGCTAAGAATGAACTTGTCCTTCGTTTCATAAGGGAGATCCTTATCGTTCATGACAGCTCCGTACAAAACCGCCATTGCTTCAACCAGGGACAAGCCCCCACCCAGATGAGCGCTTCCACCACACATGTTTGCCATCCTTAAAGACAGCTCCCTCATGTGTTTGGCATGGGCTTTCAATTCAATCATCTTTTCAGTCATCTTTCCAATCCAATCTATATCAATCAACTACAACATCATACTTTTTCAGCAGTTCCTTGCCCTTTTCATAACTGTTGAAGTCAACAATATCGTCCGTCTCAAACTGGATATCAAAAGCATCCTCAAGTTCACTAATTAGTCCCATGTGACCAACAGAATCCCAAGCAGGAACATCCTGATATGCAAGCCCTGCCAACTGGCTTTCTTCAACATCCAAGCTCTCAATAAATGCATTATTGTATTTTTCCAGATTACTCATTTTCCTAATCTCCTATCATTTTTTAATTCTTATTTTGTGATATTTTGCTCCTATTTCGGAGGCATCTTTTTATACCGTCATCAGAAATGTATCACCATTCCTGATAAATATTCTCACCCTTATAAGGGACATTCATCGGATGGTTATACCCGATATCCTTAATCCCGAGTTGCTGCAATATGCCCATCAGTTCCTTACCATAATTCCCAAAGATAACTGCGCAATGGTTCGGGAACTGCTTCTCCAATACTACGTTGCGGAAAAAACGGCCAAACTCAGGAACAGCGATGATTCCCCGTCCACCGTATGTGTCCATCTCAACAGGAAGTACCTGCCCCTGAACTACATATGCCTGTAATTTACCGCCTCTGGTCCCCTGAATCCTAAGCAGCGTTACCGGTGATTCAACAATTGTCCCATGTATAGTGCCCTTAGACTGTTCCTCACCAATCAACTGGTGATTTACGAAATGGTAGTCAAGTGTGGATGTTGTAAGCTTGCAGCTTGGTGTTACGCCACAGTGATAGCCGAGAAAAAGATCATCAAGATTGTATTCTTTTCCACCGAAATCCTGACCCTTGATTTTCTCATCGTACAGCTTCTCAGATACATTGTTATTCATGTTCAGGATTGTTACTACATCATTGCTAACACACTGACCGATGTACTCTGAAACAGCACCATATGCGTCAACCTCACATGCAACAGGAATACCTTTTGCTGTAAGCCTGCTGTTCACATAGCACGGTACAAAGCCAAAATTCACAGGAAATGCCGGCCAACATGTGGATGTCAGTGTTACATATTTTCGATTTCCCTTGTGATTTCTGATCCAATCCTCAACTGTAGCCTCATACTGTGCAAGAATCGGTAGAATCTCCGGAGTCTTGTTTTCTCCAATCTCTGCTTCCATCTCAGCAACGATCTTCTCTATCCGCCTATCATCTTCATGCCTTTTGAAAGAATCCAATAGTTCAAGTTCCGAATATTCGGAAACCTCAACACCTATGTTGTAGAGCAAATGATTTGGTGCACTGGACGCAAGGTAGCTGGAAGGGCGCGGACCAAACGATATGAGTTTCAAATCCCTTACAGCAATCAACGTTCTTGCAATAG
>CAYMGZ010000191.1:0-5810 GCA_964390095.1 uncultured Lachnospiraceae bacterium
ATCTCCACGACACTTTCGGGAATTTTCGAAAAAAACAACATTACTGTCAACGATGTAAAACTTGTGACACAGGGTGCGGTGCCGGAAGATTGTGATATCCTCTTCATCTACCAGCCACAGACGGATTATATGCCGGAGGAAGCCACGATGATCCGGGAGTACCTTGCGGCAGGCGGCGATGCGATTTTTGTGCTGGACTACATGTCGGCGGAGCTTGCAAACTTCAATGAGCTGCTCACCTATTACGGCATGGATGTAAAACCGGGGATCCTCCTTGAGGGGGATACCAGGTACATGATGTACCAGACCCCTTATGTTGTGCTGCCGACCGTTTACAACACGGAACTGACCGAGAGCGTGCGCGGGAAAAAATACGTGGTGGCACAGCTTGCAAGCGGAATCACGGTGCGCGAGGATAAGCGGGAATCGCTTGATGTGGAAAAACTCCTTGAGACATCGGAGGAGTCCTATATCAAGCCGGCTTCCTCGGAGACATTGGAGAAGGAAGAGGGGGATCTTTCCGGGCGTTTCTGTGTGGGCTTAAAGCTGACGGAGGCGGCAGGGGATGAGGAGACAAGGATTGCGGTATTTTCGGCGAAATTCTTTTTTGAGGACTCCTTAATTTCCAACAGCAGTTTCGGCAACATTGATATCCTGTTAAATGCCATCAACGCCTTTACCGAGCAGGAAAACGCGGTGGCGGTGGCGGCAAAGAGCCTTCAGGAGGCGCAGCTGACAATCACGAGCGCCGCAGCCAACAAGATTGCGGTCAGCGTGGCCGCGGTGCTTCCGCTCGCCATCATCGGGGTTGGGATTTTTGTTGTCATGCGCAGGCGCAAAAAATAGCAAAGGGGGATTGGACTTATGGCTTCGGGCAAGAAAAAAAAGAAAAACATGGTCACCCTGCTCTCGCTTTTTGCCCTGCTCCTTCTGCTCGTCGTGGCATATATGGCGGTGACGAAATGGAAAGAAAAGGAAGAAAACCAAGATGACGCGGACAATGTGCAGGACGGGGTGCAATTGGCGGCGGTGGAAACCGTACAGATCGAAAAGCTTTCGGTTGAGAATGACCTGTATTCCTATGTGGCGGAATATGCGGATGGCGTTTGGGCGCTAAAAGGCGACGCGGAATTCCCTCTTAACATGTCAAAGCTGGATGCGATGGCAGAGCAGCTGGCGGACCTTCGGGCGAGCCGCCTTGTGCTCACCGGTGCCGAGGACCTTGGGGAATACGGGCTTTTGGGCACTGCCATGCAGGTGACGGTTGAAAAGACGGACAAAACACAGGTGGGGCTTTTGCTCGGCGACCGTTCGGGCGCGGATGGCGGCTATTATGCCTGCGTTGCCGGAACAAGCGATGTCTATCTGGTGGAGGAAAACGTAAGGGATTGTTTTTACAATTCCAAGACGGAGCTGATGAACCTCGATACGGTACCTACGTTCGCATCCGACAAAGCGACGGGGCTGAAGGTTTCGGGGGAGAGGTATCCGGCGTTTACAATCAAGGATAGCACGGGGGATTTAAAGGACCTGACCGCGATGGCACTCTATACCCTGGCGCTTTATGAAAAATATGAAAAGCCGGTGCGTGTGGATTTGACGAATTTTGCGGCGCTGATGGAAAATTACACCGCCATCTCCCTCGGCGAGTTTGTATCGTACCATGCTGCCGACCTGGAAGGATATGGCCTTTTAAAGCCCGTGGATGCCCTGACGGTCTGGTATACGGAAAGCGGGGAGGATGGAACGGAACAGCAAAAGGAATTTACCGTTTTCTTTGGGAACCGGACGGAGGATGGAAGCAAAGTATATGTGCGGTTAGAGGGTTCTAACCAGTCCTTTTTGATGCCGGCAGAAACGCAGGAGACCCTTCTTGCGGCCGATACTTTTTCCGCCATCAGCGTTTATACCCAGATGGTAAACATTACGACCATTTCCAAGATCGATGCCACATACGCCGGTACAAAGAGAATCTTTGAAATGACACATGAGACCGTTGAGACGGATTCCGGAAGCACCTCGACGAAGGATCATTTTACGGTGGACGGGAAGGCACTTGACGATGAGGAGGAAAGCGGCGCATTCCGTGACCTGTACCAGGCCATCATCGGTGTCCGCCTGACAGGGGAACTTACACAGGGGGCGGAACCCGGCACGGATGCGGTGCTCTCGCTTACCTTTTATGACAACGACGGCGGGCAGATGCATCAGGTGCGCTACCTTCCGGTCGTGGGGGATCAGGAGCATTACGCAATCGAGGAAAACGGCACCTGCCTCTTTATGACGGATGCCACATTGGTGGATACCGTGGTGGAACAGCTGAAAGAATATCAGCCGTAGAGCCGCCGCAGATATTGTTTTGGCGTAATCCCGGTGAATTTCTTGAATTCCCGCTGGAAATGTGCCTGATCGGAATATCCTGTCTGGGGCAGCAGGCAGGTGATTTTCCGGTCAGGCATTTTTTTTAGTTTTGCAAGTGCGGACTGGAAACGCGCCTGCCGGATGAAAAATTTAGGCCCAATGCCAAGCGCGGAGAGGAACAGGCGGTGGATATGCCGCTCGGAGTAGGAAAGCTCCTTTGCAAGGTCGGAAACAAGGAGTTCCCCTTCGGATTCCGTGATGCGGGCAAGCATATGGAGGATGGCGGGCGGAAGCGGCTGCCTTTTAAAGCATGGCAGGACATTTTCGGAAAAATAGGCAGTTCTTTTTTCAAGGGATTCAAAATTCGCAAGGTTGGCGGGCAGGAGCGGGGCATAATCCTCTGGGGCGGCAAAGGAGAGGACGCGCCCGCAAAGGCTTTGGATGGGAAGCGGACGGTTCCAGTAAAAGATCCCGGGGGCAAAGCGGATGCCAAGATAGCGGCAGCCGGGCGGCAGCGTAACTCCCGTTGCCGATTCCGACGCGCCAAGGAGCAAAAGCGGCAGCGGGGGAGCGGGCGGTGGTGCGACCGGGATCAGCAGGTCAACGCAGGGCTTGCAGATAAAACGCGCGCAGGGATTTTTTGGGGTAAACTCATAGGAAGTAAAAACGGAGGGCGCAGTTCCGGGGTATTCCCGGTAGCCATCGGTGTCAAAGGGCAGCAGTGGCTGCTGCATCATAAGGATTTGCTGCATAAAAACTCCATTCCGCACATGGTCGGTGCATTTTATTGTGAAATCCCGGTATCCCGGCAAAAACAGACTTCCCATCGTAACGCCAGCCAAACAGGTACAGGGTTAGAATAAATAGGACATAATATCCGGTTTGGGATAGCCAAACATGCAAAAAGCGATATCCATATACGATAGTGTATGACTTTTTGGGGAGAAGGTCAATAGATTTTGTGAAAACAGAGAAGGAATGTCCGATTTATTCAAAGAAAAATGGCAAAAGGGCGAAAAAGAGGTGGGACGGTTGACAGGATGGGGAAAGGGTGATATACTGCCATACAGAAAAGCAAAGGCGCTATGGGAACTGAGGAAATCAGGGCACATGGCGCTTTTTGCTTTCGATGCGGCATCGCCGCGAAAAAGAAACGGTGCAACGGGGCACAGCAGGACAAAGCCCCGCCGCACCGTTTTTTCGCGGATAAGATGTAAAAAACAGCAAAATAAGGGGGAATGTAGTATGGAAGAAATTTTAAAAGCAGTGGAAGGCGAACTCTTTGCCGTCTGGTTTTTGATCGGGGCGGCGCTCGTATTCTGGATGCAGGCAGGTTTTGCAATGGTGGAGGCAGGCTTTACACGGGCGAAGAACTCCGGGAACATCATCATGAAGAACCTGATGGACTTCTGCATCGGCACGGTCGTATTTATCCTGATCGGTTTCGGGCTGTTGCTCGGGGAGGATTTGGTTGGCCTAATCGGCAAGCCAGGGTTTGACATTTTTACAAACTATAAGGATTTTAACTGGTCGAGCTTTGTCTTCAACCTCGTATTCTGCGCGACCACGGCAACGATTGTCTCCGGCGCGATGGCGGAGCGCACAAAATTTTTGTCGTACTGTGTCTACTCTGCCGTGATCTCCGCGCTGATCTACCCGATCGAGGCACATTGGATCTGGGGCGGCGGCTGGCTTGCCCAGCTTGGTTTCCACGATTTCGCGGGCTCCTGCGCAATCCATATGGTCGGTGGGATCTCGGCACTCATCGGCGCGAAAATGTTAGGGCCGCGCATCGGGAAATTTGACAGGGATAAAAACGGGAAAGTTGTAAAAGTCAACGCGTTTCCGGGACATAACCTCCCAATCGGTGCACTTGGCGTATTTATCCTGTGGCTTGGCTGGTATGGCTTTAACGGTGCGGCCTGCACGTCGGTGGCACAGCTTGGCTCGGTATTTGTGACCACAACGATCGCCCCGGCCATCGCAACGGTCGTATGTATGACCTTCACTTGGATCAAATACGGGAAGCCGGATGTTTCCATGTGCTTAAACGCTTCCCTTGCCGGGCTTGTAGCCATCACGGCACCGTGCGATGTCACCGATGCGCTCGGCGCGATCATCATCGGCGCGGTGGCAGGGCTTTTGGTTGTCTTTGGCGTTTGGCTGCTCGATTACAAATTGCACGTCGATGACCCGGTCGGCGCGGTGGCAGTGCACTGCATGAACGGGATGTGGGGGACCATTGCCGTCGGGCTCTTCGCAACGCCAAGCGCACCGGGCTACGCAGTGGCGGATAAAAACGGCGTGCTGATGAAGGGGTTGTTTTACGGCGGCGGCGTAAAGCTTTTGGGGATGCAGCTGCTCGGCTTTTTGTCGGTGGCGGCGTGGACGGTCGTAACAATCACAATTACATTCCTTGCCATCCGCAAGATTTTCGGTTTGCGCGTAAGCGAGCATGAGGAGATTGCAGGGCTTGATATCACGGAACACGGGCTTGTGGGCGCATACGATTTCGGCGCGCTTGGCATGGGGCTTGCCACGGCACCGGCCGCATCCGGCAATGTCCCGGTGGAGACGGCCATCCCGGTCGTCGATGTGAGCGAGAAGCTTGGGGTATCATCAGCAAAGCTGACCAAGATCGAAATCCTCACGAAGCAGGAACGTTTCGAATCCTTAAAGGCGGCAATGAACGCGATTGGCGTAACCGGGATGACCGTGACCCATGTGCTTGGCTGCGGGATGCAAAAAGGCGCAACGGAATATTACCGCGGTGTCCCGGTGGATATGCAGCTGCTCCCGAAAATCCAGGTGGAGATCGTTGTCGCGAAGGTCCCGGTGGAATCCGTGGTGGCGGCGGCAAAGAAAGTGCTCTACACCGGGCATATCGGCGATGGCAAGATTTTTATCTACAATGTGGAAAATGCCGTGAAAGTGCGCACGGGCGAAACAGGCTTCGATGCGATGCAGGGGACGGACGACTAAAACCGCACGTTAAAATATATCAGATTTTTCCCGGGGGTGCTGCCACGCCATGCAGCACCCCCCTCTTTATATGCGTAACCCCATGTAGGGAGGTTATGCTGCTAAGGCGGTGCAAAAAAGACGGCAAGACCTATGTCGGGTCAAATATATCCGTAATCTGTGATTTGTTCACCATGACCGGAATAAATAAAAAATTTAGATTCATCGAAAAAGCTAATTACATAGGTGGATTTCTATGTTGTAAAAATAAAACACAAAAATAAATAAAATGTCAAAACAAAGAATGTATATGCAACATTTTGCGAAAAATATTGCATAACCTATTATAACTATATCGGATAATCTGACAAAATCTTTATAAAAAATGGTAAAAAAAATATTTTTCATTAATTTTAACCAATAAATCCTTTAAATATATCTTTTTTGCTTGGAATATCGCCAATCAATTAAAAAAATGAAAAGTTTGA
>CAYMGZ010000192.1:0-5777 GCA_964390095.1 uncultured Lachnospiraceae bacterium
CAAATATTAGATCCCTTGAAATATATACCGTGTTTTTGTGCTTGATAATGTGTGGCTTTTTTGCTTTTTCTAAATTTTGAATAATTTCGCTTTTCATAAAGTCATCTTCTTTCTATAGTTAGATTTTTCTTTTATGCAAATGGTTTTAATATATCTTCTCCATTTTCTTGTTCTTTAGAATTGTTATTTTGCCTTGAAGTTAGTTTCGCGAAGTCGATTTTTTTGCCCATGTTGTATTGTGGTTCTTCCGTTTGTTCTTTTTCTGCCCTGCTCCTTCGTGCTTCTAAATCTGCAATGTTGATAATCGTTTCTTTTCCTCGTTGATCAGCATCCTTGTAATCATATAACAATTTTTCTTCTTCCGGTGTGCTTGCTCCTTCTCGTTCCAAAAGCCAATCTACAGATACATTCAGAATATGCCGCCCTTGCGCTCTGGGCGGGCAGGGGCATAACAGGAAGGAGGGCACGTTAATGGATTACATTGTAAACTTCATCTTACAAGGGCAGGCATCCTTCACGCCGGAGGTGCTGCTGCGTTTCTTCTTTGTCGTGCTCCTTGTCCGGGAGATCTTTGGGATACTGGGCATGTTGGTTGACACCTGCAGGAGGCTTTGAGCATGGGAACTTTCCTCCTGGCCGCCCTGGTGCTGGCCGCCATGACGCTGAAACTCCCAAAGATGCTCCTGCACAACCTGCACCGGCTCATCTTTTACGCCATACGCGACAGCGTGCTATACTGCAGGGAACAAAAGTGGCAGGAGTTCCCCTACTACGGCATCGACATGTTCGTTGCCATGTTCGGGAGGGGCAAGACACTCTCGATGACACACCGCGCCCGGAAGATCCACCGCCAGTACGGCGGCAATGTCTGCTTCTACTCTAACTACCACCTGCAGGACATTCCCTACATCCCACTGGCCAACTTCAACCAGCTGGTTGACCTCGGCGCGGATGAGGATGGGGAGGGGTACGCGGGCTATGTCGTGCTGTTGGATGAGATATCAAGCGTGTTGTCACACCGCAACTTCTCATCCTTCCCGCTGGAGCTGCTCTCGATGCTCTGCCAGCAGCGCAAGCGCAGGATCTACATCATGTGCAGCGCGCAGCGTTTCTTCATGGTTGACAAGATCTGGCGTGGGAGTACGAGAACGCAACAACCCAGACGGTGCTGCAGCGGCTCGGCCACCTCTGGTGGTTCTGCCGGGATGCGGACTATAACGCCTATGACACAAGCGAGATGATCACCCGGTCGGCCGCGGCGGACTTCATCTCCAACGAGGAGGCGATCGTGCACAAGGGGCTTGACAGCCAGCCCGTCTTCAACGATGCCAGGCTGCACCTAAACAGGAAGGCAAGGAAACGGCTGGACGGCCGGAAATAAAACAACAACCGGGAAGGGGGAGGCGCTGTAATGGATACAGAATACTGGTACGGCAGGAAAAAGAAGAAGTTCCTACACAACATCGATACGTTCTATTACAGCGTCAAGCTCTACAACGACCTGACACGCAACTCGCAGGACCCGGACGTTGCACGTTTCCGCAGGCTGGTGCAACGTTACCAGGACATGGACGCAAAATGCACCCCGTTCCGTGAGGTCCCATACCGTTACAGCATGGGCGCGTCCAAGGATTCGCGCGGCGGCTCTTCCTGCGTCAACTACCGGCGCGGCACGTTCGGCGGTTTCTACAACTTCCTCCTTGAGGTACCGGGGCGCTTTGATGTCGCGTTCGCGCCCACCGTCCCACCGGCGGCAAGCGGCATTGGCTCCGTCACCTCGGAAATCGTCGTCATGGTCCGCTCCCAGATGCTGTGGGAGCTCGGGGCAAGTGCCGCCTTTGGGCAGTCCTATGCCTATGTGCAGGAACTTTGTAAATTTTTCCGCCTTGACATCGCGGAGGCCAAGGAGAACCGTATCGATTTCTGCTGGCACACGAACGCGCTGCAGGACCCGGAGACCTACTTCCGGATCGACAACCTTTCCAAGATGCAGGTCTCAAGGTTCGGCGGCGTGAGCTACCATTACAAGTTTGAGCCAACCGCGGAAGAAATACGGCAGGCAACCGCAGAGGAGAACATGCACAGGGGGAAGGTGAAGCCAGGCCGGAAGAAGTTCACCCCGCCCGGCTGCCCCACGGATGGGGACCTTGCAGAGACGGCCTTCCTTGATGACGGGGAGGAAAAATCCTATGAATGGGACTACCTCTCCCTCGGCCGGCGCGGCGACAAATGCTTCCTGCGCATCTACCTCAAGACGAAGGAAGTCGTGGAGATGGGCTACAAGGGGTGGTTCCTGAAACTCTGGCAGCTGCAGGGGATGATCTCGCGATATGACCTCTATGTGCTGGGGAAGGCATATGAGAAAAGGCGCTGGAACTACTGCGACACCGCCCGCCTGGAGTTTGCCCTTGAGCATGACGACACGCTCACCGATGCGGACCGCGCGCTGGTCCGCGCCACCATAGGGGTGGAGCGCCCGGATTACGCAAAGGTACACAGGCTTGCCAAACGTTACACGCCGGAGCTGACAAAGGTCATCAACGTCGAGTTCCAGACGATGCGGCGCATGACAAAGACCTTTGAGCTGGTCCCGTTCCGTGACAACATGGACAAGGGGGCGGCAAAGCGTGTCCATGACATCCTGTCCAACCGCCGCCTGATCACGGAATCGCTGACCCGCGACACCTTCCGCCTTGTCAAAAGGGACGGGGGTGACAGGAACAAATGGCGCGCCGACTACACGGACTTCTGGAAACGCCTGCGCGGCACGAAGCAGGTTGATGTCGTGCCAAATAAGCACCACCTGAAGCTGATCCGCAGCTACGCATCAAAACTCAACATGGAGATGCGCAAGGTGCGGGCGGTGAATGCCGTCTCATCCTTCGCGCTCACCTTAAACCGCAACCCGGGGACGACGATATACGAGGATGCCGCAGAGCTGCTTGCCGTGCTCAACGACAACGACTTCGCGCGCATCTTCCGGTACAAGCACGCCAAGGCGCGGCAGGAGACCGACGACCCGCTGCATGGCTATGGGCGGCAGCGGCATGTCACGGTCATTGATGAGGGGACGGGGGAATTCTATGGGAACACAGGATATGAAGACAATATATGGGATGGTTGAGGCATTCCTTGCCGACCGGGAAGTCTACTGCGCCCCGGGGACACTGCGCTTTTACCGGGAATCCCTTGGGCTTTTCAATAGTTTCTGTGAGGGCCATGGCTGCGTATGGCTGCAGGACCTGGATGTGGATGTGCTGAGGCGGTATGCTGTTTACCTGCGCCAGGAACGCCAGGTCAAGGCAACCTCCACCAAGACAAATTTCCGGGCGGTCAACGCATTCATGCATTTTTTGATGGAAAACAGGCACATCCCGGAATTCCAGTACAAAATACGGCTGCCGAGACCGGACCCGGCGCTTGTGCTGCCATTGACCCCCGGGGAGGTGGAATTACTGGTCTGCACAATCGCCCGGCGCAGCGCGGACAGCCTCCGCGACATGCTGGTTTTCCGCCTCATGCTTGACTGTGGCCTGCGCTCATCCGAAGCCCGCCACCTGCAGATGGGGCATGTTGACATGGAAAAACGGCTGCTGCACATCGTGGGTTCCAAATGCAACAAGTCCCGGCTGCTCCCAATGCCGGAAGTGGTTGCCATCCTCCTGCGCCTTTACCTTGGCAGCCGCCCCCGTGTGGGCCCGGTGCTGCTTGGGAAGGATGGTGGCGGGCTGACACCGGACGCACTGAAAAACTTTTTCCGGAAATTAAAGCAGCGCTCCGGGATCCCGCGTGTCCATGCACACCTGCTCCGGCACACGTTCGCGACCTCCTACATGGTGACGCACAACAACATAGAATACCTCCGGCTCTACCTCGGCCATGAGGGATACAACGTGACGCGCGGTTACATCCACCTTGCAAGCCAGTGCCTGCTCACGCACTATGACTGTTACCGGATCGACCCGTGCTTCATATGACCCATGCAGGTTTGCTTATATTTTCCCTGGCAAATCCCTACAAGCGCCTGCCCATGCGGGTTTGCGGGTCTGGTACCTGCAGGCGGGGTCATGGAAACCTACCCGCAGGGCGCGGGCGCACAAGGGTGTTGACAAGCGGTAGCGCGGAGAAAATGCCGGGTCCCACAAGCCCCCCTGCAACGTCCATCCGTGCGGAGCGGTGCGCATTTGCCGGGTCCCGCCATTGTCCCCGCCTAGGATAGGCGCACCTTTCGGCGTAAACAGCACCAAAAACTTGATACAGGCGTGCCTTGGGTTTTACCCCTGCACGCCTTGTTTGCCGTGTGGTGGTATGCCCCTTTAGGGGCATATGCCACACGGTTTTTTATGCGCCCGGCCAGTGCCCTGTTGGTGGCACGGCGGTTTACCGCCGCGCCACTTACAGGGCACATTTTTGCCCCCAGCCCTTTGGCCAGGGGGCATCCCGCCCCATCCCGGCAGATGCCTGCCTTAGTGGCCACGTTCCTGTAATACGTGGTCCGTACCTACAGGGTAAAACTTGCGCGGAAGCCCTTGGTTACTGGGTTGGCAGGCATTTATATTTTGTCCTAAAACAGGCCTTCCAGAACAAAATAGTCCTCATAAATACACTAGAAGATCCAATGGGGAACAGGAAGCAATCCCCCCTTGTTACCCTGCTCTTTAAAACCCATCTGCGCAAAAAAAAGCACCTGCCCCGGGGGCAATCCCCCAAAACTGGTACTTTCCGTGCGCGATCAGGGGCTCGAACCCTGGACACCCTGATTAAGAGGCGGGAATGCCACCTTGCGCGGTAGCGGACAAACTAGGTATGCAATACCCCGGTAGGGAACCCCTTCTCACGGAATGAGCGCTTCTTTTTAGCGCGATTGGAGTATGGGGTGACCGGGGGTCGCGCAGCGTTCCCAAAGAATAGGGATGGCCTTATGGAAAACCGGGATGAGACAGAAAAGAATAAAAAGGAAGAAAATAAAAATACGTATTTATCTATATAAATTTAGAACATGAAAAGGAAGGGACAAAAAAAGGGGCGGAGCCCCTTTTTATGTTATTTCGTTTACCATCATGGCGAATGTAGTAGCCTACTAGCTCTGCAAATGGTTAGACAGCAAGAAAGACAACAACTAGCCTCGGAAGCTCTACCGTAAATTGAGAAGAAAATCCTGAAGGTCGCCCCCTTCAGGATTTTCGCTTTGTGCACATCTTTTTGCGCTAATATCTTTTTGCCTACTGGCATTATAGTATATGCGGGAAGCGTTTGCAATATGTATTTTGGAAATTTGTTTTTTAAGGAAATTCATCCTTCTTGGTGATAACTTTCATGATATCCCCTGGCTGACAATGCAAGAACAAACAAATTTTATCAATCACATCCATTCTTACTATTTCGTCTTTTGATAATTTTGTCAGAGTTGGAGACGATACAACTTTTAACAAGTCTGTTTTTTTCATTTTGTTTTTGGCTAATAGTATAAAAAGCTTATTATATGTAATCATTATTTAACTCCCTTCAATTTGATTAGCTTCCAGTTCAAAAGAATAAAAATATTGACAAAAAGCGACAGGGGTAATACAATGGTTACGTTGTCGTACCCAATCTGGCAACGGAGAGGGGGTGCTAAATCTTGGAAATCTTAACTTCATTTTTCCTTTCCGTCATGGCGAGTGTAGTAGCCTACTACCTCTGCAAATGGTTAGACGGTAAAGGTCACGACAACTAGCCTGTTGCAACAAAAAACCCTCGGGGGTACCCTCCCCGGGGGTTTTGTGCTAAATCTTATC
>CAYMGZ010000193.1:0-5760 GCA_964390095.1 uncultured Lachnospiraceae bacterium
GCGGCAATAGAAAGTGATTTCACGAAGAAATCCCCGTTTCCATGCCCCATCCGAGTTCTTTTCCCTCCCTCTTTTTCTTAGTCTGGCAACAAAACAATATATTTTTCCACAATCTCCATTTTAAAAAATTCGCAGTCATTCGCAGTCAAACAATAGAACTTACAATCTTGCTTTTCCGCATGGCTACTGGCGTTGTGGCTTTTGGAGGATGGGGTGTAATGAAGTACCTTACTTCATTACAACCCCAAGGACATATCAAGGGATGGAAAGAAAGGAGCCGCCGATGGGAAATATCCTCTATGAACACAACCAAAAAGCTTACAAAGCTGCCGTTTCCATGCTTCAGGAAACCGGCCGGGCGGCCATCATCCACCCAACCGGAACGGGGAAATCCTTCATTGCGTTCCAATTCTGTGCTGACCACGCAGAATGCAAAATATGTTGGCTTTCACCGTCCGAATACATTTTCACGACACAGATGGAAAAATGGAGGGCAGCGGGGGGTGGGGAATTGAACAACATAGAATTTATCACTTACGCGCGCCTGATGCGGATGGACGAGGATGCCCTGGCAAAAATCCAACCAGATGGTATCGTGCTTGATGAATTCCACCGCCTGGGCGCAGCCCAGTGGGGTGGCGGCGTAAAACGGCTGCGGGAAATGTACCCGGGGGCAAAAACATTAGGGCTTTCCGCCACAAATATCCGTTACCTCGACAATGGACGCGATATGGCATGGGAGCTTTTTGGTGGGAACATCGCTTCGGAACTGACGCTTGGTGCTGCGATTGTCCAAGGGATATTGCCCGCGCCGAAATACGTACTTTCGGTTTACTCGTACCAAAAGGAATTGAAACGGTACGAACTCCGGGTGCGGCAGGCCAGGAACAAAGCCGTGCGGGACGAGACAGAACGGGAGCTTGAGGCATTGCGCCGGGCGCTTGAGAAAGCGGATGGGCTTCCAGAAATCTTTGCCAGACATATGGCATCCGGAAATCGCGTGGAAGCCACACCAACGGAGAAAACCGCACCGGGGTTTCCACGCAGACATATGGCATACAGAAATTGCGCGAAAGCCACGGCGGGTCAGAAAGACTACGGCAGATACATCGTTTTCTGTGCGAATTACGGGCATCTCCTGCAAATGCGTGAGCTAGCCCCGGAATGGTTTGCGAAAGTAGACCCTGCACCCCATATTTACACTGCCTACTCGGACGATCCGGAAACATCCTCGGAATTTGCGGCATTCAAGGCGGACCAGTCCCCACATTTAAAGCTTTTGTACTGTATCGACATGCTCAACGAGGGCATCCATGTGGATGGGCTTTCCGGCGTAATCCTGTTGCGGCCAACCGTCTCGCCGACCATCTACAAGCAGCAGATTGGCAGGGCGCTCGCCGCGGGCGGGAAGGAAACCCCGGCCATTTTTGATATTGTCATGAACATCGAAAACCTCTTAAGCATCGGGGCGGTGGAACAAGAACTGAAAGAAGCCGTCTTTGCGTTCCGCGCAAACGGGATGGGTGATAAGGTTATGATTGACCATTTCCGGGTGGTTGACGAAGTATCGGACTGCCGCAGACTATTCGCCAGGCTAAACGAGACGCTCTCCGCCTCGTGGGATGCAATGTATGCGATGGCAAAGGAATATTACAAAGCAAACGGGAATTTAGAAATCCCGGTTTCCTACGCCACAACGGACGGTTATTCCCTCGGCGCATGGGTTGTGACGCAGAGGAAAATTTACACCGGAAAAACAGCAGGATGCCTGAACACGGAGCAAATCCACAAATTAGAAAAAATTGGAATGCGCTGGCAGGGTGCGCAGGAAAGCGCATGGGAACGGAATTTCGCCGAGGCGGAAAAATATTTTAGGCAGCACGGCAACCTGGCCATCCCGGCAGATTTTGTAACGGAAAACGGCTGTAAGCTAGGGCGCTGGCTGCGCCGCCAGAAAGAACTTTACCAAAAGCTGTTGCACACGGAGGAGCTAAGTGACGATAAAAAAATTTCCGACTCCCCCCTGCATCAAGACCAAAACCAGCCACAGGGCATCACAGAAACATTCCTGTCTGGCCAAAATAATAAGGAGCATGTAAATATATCGAAACCGGAGCAAAAAACAGAACCGGAACGGAAAAATTTTTCTACAGCAAAACGGGAAAGCATCCACATGAAACATATCAGGAGACTGACCGAAATCGGCATGACTTGGGAAAAGGAAGACCCATGGGAGTACCGTTTCAACCTTGCAAAACAATATTACGAGGAACATGGCGATTTGCGCATGCCCGCAGATTATGTTGTGGAAGGGATTTGGCTTGAGCGTTGGCTGCGTGCGCAGAAAGCGCGGATATTGGAAGAAACCAAACAAATGTCTAATGTTCCGGAAACGGCGGGGAACCAAGGCAACCATGTGGGATTGACCGTAGAGCAAAAACGGAAACTCTTCTCCCTCGGCATCCGCCCAGGCATAACGCAGGCGGAACTTTCGTGGCGGGAACAATACCAGGCAGCGGCAGAATTTTACCAGATGCATGGGAACCTCTCCATCCCCAAACGCTACACCGCCCCGAACGGGAAAAACCTCGGGGCTTGGCTTTCGCATCAGCGCGCGGGGCACCGCAGTGGGGCACTCGCTGGCTGGCAGGTTCATCTTTTGGACGGCCTTGGGATGGTCTGGGAAGCCGGGGATTCCTGGGGGCAGGGCTTTGCGCATGCCGAAGGATATTTCCGGGCAAACGGGCATCTGGCCGTGCCAAATGACTATATCTGTACGGATGGCTACCGGCTTGGGAAATGGATTTCAAACCAGCGCTGTGCGTATGGAAAGGCAGAAGGGAATGGGCTTAGCGGGGAGCGGGTCAGGCAGTTGGAAAGTATTGGTATGGTTTGGAGCGCGAAGCGCGGGAGGCGTGCGGGAAAAAAAGATGCACCGGTAGCCACCGGGGTGGCAGAAAAATAAGATGTACCAAAAAAAGAAGCACAGACACGCAAAAGAATAATAAGAAACCATATCTACACTGAAAAACGGAATGTGTCTCAAAACGAAGATACCTAAAAATGCGCCGAGACAGCACAAAAATCCGGCTAACCATAAAAGATTTCAGGGAAGAATTGTCGCTCTGCCGCATTCGGACAGGAATCCGCCATGCAAAAAAATTCATCCGGCTTGCCATAAAATACCGTGGGAGGGCTGGCACAACGCCTCCCCAAGCAATATGGAAAGCGGATGGAATGGCGAAGCCTGCCTTTTTTGCAATGCTGATGGAAACTGATTTACCAATAAATGCGTTTGTGACTGAAAAGGGCAGCGGATGCAAGCAGAGCAATGCGTATGTTATGGAGCAAAACATTCCTGATGTCAGTGCAGATATTTTCGAGCGGGAACTGTGCCTGTCAAACGATAATAAAATGACAAAAGAAGGGCAGGCGAGTGGGGATTGTAGAGAAATTTTTTAATAAAGAAGTGAATAACTTCTCTAAACGAAACAAGAATTGATGATGTGAGAGGTTTGAAAATAAAATGAGGATAAGAAAAATAGTATAAGTTTAAACGGAAATTATATCTTAAAGAGTTCGAGAAGCCAGAGCAAGATAAGAGGAATAATAATGAGTGACATGAAAAAACGCACTATTAGTTTTAGCCCACCAGATATAAGTGAATTGGAGATTGCGGAGGTTGCAGAAACACTTCGTTCCGGTTGGATTACAACGGGACCTAGAACCAAAGCGCTTGAATGCAGGCTGTCTGCTTATATCGAGACAGGTAGGAATGATATCGACTGCACAACAAAAGAAGCGATAGAAAAGTACAGCCAGCAAGTAGTGTGTTTAAATTCTGCAACCGCTGCTGAGGAGCTTAATCTTCGAATCCTAGGTGTTGGTCCTGGTGATGAAGTCATTGTTCCAGCCTATACATATACAGCGAGTGCCAGTGTGGTTATTCATAGGGGGGCTACGGTTAAGTTCGTAGATATCCAGAAGGATGGAGATAAAACTACACACTGTCCAGAGATGGATTATGATACTTTGGAACAGGCAATCACGGAAAAAACCAAGGCTGTAGTCATAGTAGATCTCGGCGGGATTGTGGCTGATTATGATAGAGTATTTGAGATTGTGGAGAGAAAGAGAGACCTTTTTGTACCTCTCAATGATCATAGTACACCACTTGCTGAATTAAATAGCAGAATCCAATCTGGGCTCGGTCGTGTGGCTGTCGTTGCGGATTGCGCTCATAGTTTCGGAGCATCGCGTGTTGTTTCTCACACCGGGAAAGGAAAAATGGACAAGCCCAAGAGATGCTACTGTGGGGCCATTGCAGATTTCACTGACTTTAGCTTCCATGCTGTGAAGAATATTACTACAGCGGAAGGTGGAGCCAGTACTTGGTGCTTACCAGAGTCAGTGTATAAGACGGGTGTTACCAATGTCGAGATTTATAAGTTTTACCAGCTGTTAAGTCTCCACGGTCAGAACAAAGATGCTCTAGCGAAGACCAAGATAGGTGCGTGGGAATACGACATTATTGGTCCTTGGTACAAATGCAATATGACTGACATCATGGCTGCTATCGGCTTAAGGCAGTTGGATAGGTATCCAGAGTTGTTGGATCGGAGAGAGCAGATTATAGAGCAGTACGATGCCATTTGTGATGAAATGGGAATTTCACATCTCGTTCACCATACAGATCATATGGATTCGTCCAACCATCTCTACCTAATTCGTGTGCCTGGAATTGGAGAGAACCAGCGGAATGAGATAATCACACGCATGGCGGAGCGAGGAGTTGCTACAAATGTCCACTATAAGCCACTTCCGATGATGACGGCGTATAAGGAGAGTTCTGGTGGGATAGATGAGTATCCAAATGCTTATGATTACTACCACAATCTGATTACGCTGCCCTTGCACACACTACTGTCTGATGAAGACGTGGAGTATGTGTGTGAAGTTTTGAAGGATGTGGTGAGGGAATTGAAACTATGCTGAAGAAATGGGAAGACCTCCCGGAATTTATGAGAGTACCCGAGGTTCGACCATACTGGGAGATACTTAACAAGAAAAGAGGACAGCTTATATTAAAGCGCACTTTTGATCTTGCAGTTGCCATTATTCTTCTCATTCTTCTCGCCATTCCAATGGCTGTGATTGCTGTGTGGATTAAACTGGACAGTCGTGGACCGGCATTATACCGTCAAGAGAGAGCCACTACTTATGGTAAGCACTTTCGCATCCATAAGTTTCGGACTATGGTGAGTAATGCAGATAAGATTGGTACAGCTGTGACAGTTGGAAATGATAGTAGAATCACAAAAGCGGGAGTGAAGCTGCGTCAATTACGGTTGGATGAGCTTCCACAGGTTTTTGATGTGATTAGTGGAAATATGAGTTTCGTAGGAACTCGACCTGAGGCAGTGAAATATGTGGAAAGATATAGAGATAAGTGGAAAGCAACGTTGCTGATGCCGGCGGGGATCACAAGTGAAGCCAGTATTCGCTACAAGGATGAAGATAAATTGCTGAATGGGGCATCTGATGTTGATGAAGTTTATATAAACCAGGTTCTTCCTGAGAAAATGAAATGGAATTTAGAGTCAATAAGGCGATTTCGATTCTTAAGGGAGATACTTACTATGTTCAGAACGGTATTTGCTGTGTTGGGGAAGGAATATAGGTAAAAGGCATTCAGGGCTTTATACATATTTTATAAAAGATAACAACGAAAAATTGATATTAGTTACGGAGAAATGAAAA
>CAYMGZ010000194.1:0-5743 GCA_964390095.1 uncultured Lachnospiraceae bacterium
TGTCTCTGACATTGCTGTTATTGTTGCTGCATTTGGCATGAACTCCGGATAGAGGGAGATTCCAGACATTTCTCCGATATTTTCCAAAATGTTAATAACAAAAATCATTTTATCTTCCGGCAAACGGTCAATCATATTTTTGGCTAATTCGCGGTTGCTCATCGATTTACCATCCTTTCAGAGTTATTATTATTGAGGATTCCGCTTGGAGCGTCAGCGATGATGCTGTAGCTTCCATGCTAAGAAACTTCGGACTTTTCTGCCGCTTTTTCTTCCCGTTCTAGCTCCTGGCGGTAGAGGGCGGCCTTTTCATCGATGGATATGGAAGCAATATCATTTGGCTGGGGTGCTGGTTGTTCGGGTGGTAAGTCTTTAGAACCATGTCCAAAAACTGCTCTCATATAGTCTTTTAGGACTTTCCTGCTTGCGGCATCTAGTTTTAAGTATTCAGAAATCATATTGCGGTCTTCGTCATTGCAGTCATATTGATTGCATAGTTCATCGAGTATGTTTTGTGGTATGTCAGAAAACATTTCGCCTTCGCCGTTAACCAGGTAGTCATAATTGACATTGAATTCACGGCAGATAGATTTTGTCATTTGTTCAGTTAAATTACGTTCATCTTTTTCAAGCTTGAAAATGGCAGTTTTGGTAACACCAACTTTGTTTCCGAATTCTTCTAATGTAAGGTTTAGATATTTTCGGATTTCTCTGATGCGATTGCCTTGTGTCATTGACTATTTGCCCCCCCCCTTTTTGATAATAGGATACCACGGATTTTATGTCAAGTCAATAAAAAGTTGGCAAAGGGAACAAAAAATAGTTGACAAAGTTGACAAAGGGCATATAATGTTGGCATAGGATACAAAATAACAAACAACGAAAGGAGTGAGCCATATGAAAGTGCACGAGATATGCAAAACATGTCCGCCCAAATAAACAAGGCAGCAGGACAGCTGCCGGGCGGTGAAGACGATGGCGCAGTCGGCGCTTGCAATGATCCCGGCGGCGGTGACAATCACGCAGGTGGACTGGCTGACGGTTGCGGGAACTGCGGTGCTTGCGGGGATAGTATCGTTACTCATGTCGCTTAAAGGACTGCCAGAGATGGAGTATTAAGAATTATTTAAGGGTTCCTTAAAGGCATTTAAGACTTCAATCGCTATGATATGCTTGTAAGGAGGATATACCAAATGAAAAATATCATTGAGACCAAAAAATTGTGCAAGACCTTTCCACAAGCGGGGTACAGCAGCACATATTGAAAAACGTGGACATGGAGATCCGTGAAGGGGATTTCACCGTTATCATGGGTGCCAGCGGAGCAGGAAAATCCACTCTGTTGTATGCATTGTCCGGAATGGATAAACCCACTTTGGGAAGTGTAGATTGGGGTGGTACGGACATTGCGAAGCTGAATGCGGATGAATTGGCGCTGTTTCGCAGAAGCCATTGCGGCTTTGTATTCCAGCAGGTATATCTGGTGGATTCCATGAGTGTGATGGATAATGTTCTGGCGGCAGGTCTTTTGACCAATAAAAACCGAAGGGAGGTCGCAGAGAAGGCCAAACAATTGCTGGAATCTGTGGATATCGGAGAGGGGATGCGGAACAAGTTTCCGACACAAATTTCCGGAGGCGAAGCGCAGAGGGTCGGCATCGCGAGGGCGCTGGTCAACCATCCCGCACTGGTTTTTGCGGATGAACCCACGGGGGCGCTGAACTCCCAAATCGGTAAGGATGTGCTGGACGTACTTACAAAATGTAATAACGCCGGGCAATCCATCGTTATGGTCACACACGATATGAAGAGTGCCAGACGGGGCAACCGAATTGTCTACATAAAAGATGGTGAAGTTGCAGGGATCTGTGAACTGGGGAAATATGTTGCAGGTGACAAAGACCGCCATCGGCAGCTTGGCGATTTTCTGGTATCGATGGGGTGGTAGTTATGGGAAAAGAATTATTACTTGTAAAATCAAATTTCCGGAAGAATAAAGGGAACTCCATCGGACTATTGATACTATGTGTTGTATCCGCGGCGCTGATTCTGATTTCCCTGATGTTATTGTGGGACGCGTATCCCACGGCGCGGACGGAGGCGCTAAGATTGAATGCCGCAGACGGCGTTATGTTGCTTGACGGCGATCTTTCCGGGATCGATCAGGATACCCTGCGTAAAATGTGGCAGGAGGATGTGAAAACGCTGGAGGCTTATCACGCACTTGGTCCGGGCGTGGTGGAGATACCGTTTGCGGATAATGCGATGGAAAAGA
This sequence comes from uncultured Lachnospiraceae bacterium, assembly GCA_964390095.1. Classification (GTDB taxonomy): domain Bacteria; phylum Bacillota; class Clostridia; order Lachnospirales; family Lachnospiraceae; genus RGIG4057. The sequence continues at coordinate 2,276 of CAYMGZ010000194.1, forward strand.
ATTTAATTATTCATAATTCCGATGCTTTTTATACAAAGATGAACCGCACGGACATCGTGTATAACGATGAAACCGTGACGGAGGATTATATCTACCTGCCATACCAGTTTTACGCGGGCGGCGGTTACAAAATGGGGGATATTTACTCATTTGAATTAAAGGGTGTGACATATTCCTACACGGTCAAAGGCTTTCACAACAATACCTACATGGGATGTTCCAGCTACCAGATGATCCTGTTTATCATTGACGATGCGAATTACGCAAGAATGTTTGATGCCCTGAAAGCGGATGCTGAGGCGGTCGTCGTAAACTATGAATTAAAGGAAAACATAAGGCCCGCAGGTTTTAAGCTTCGCGCAACGAATTCCATTCTGGAAAGAAACAGCAAAACCGGAATTCTCGTGGCACTTTACGACGAGATAATTTATGCCAAAGGCATTATGGCGCTGCTCTTCGCGGTAGTATTTCTGGTGGTTGCCACCGTTGTCATCGCGGTCGTTGTTTTGATACTTGGCAGTTGTATCAGCAATTACATCAAGGAAAACCTAAAGAGCATCGGTGCATTGAAGGCGATCGGTTACAGTGCAAAAAACATCCGGGCTTCTTTGTTCTTATTGTTTGAGATCATCGCGGTCGTTGGCGGTGTCATCGGAATCGGTGTGGGGTTTCTTTTGATGCCTGTCATGGCACAGTTTGTAGTCGGCCAGATGGGCGTGCCTTACACAGTTTCTTTTAGCGGTTCTGCCACACTGGCAGCTATTTTATTTGAGGTTCTTTTTGTGATGTCCGTGACAGCGGCCGCGTCCCAGAAACTGAAATCCATCGACCCTGTCGTTGCGTTCCGCGACGGCATGTCGGCGCACAATTTTAAAAAGAATCACGTCCGTCTGGAACAGTCGGCCCTGCCGTTAAATGCCAGTCTGGCAATGAAGACGATGCTTGCCAACAAAAAACAAAATATGATTACATTTATTGCCACCGTATTTCTGGTTTTCATCTGTGTGTTTGGTCTGTTGATGTATGAGAATTTCCATGTCAATTTTCCAATCAATTTTATGATCTTGGAAAATTATGGCGGGATGGTTTATGTAGACAAGGAAAGCAGGGAAGAAATTGTTGCGTATCTGGAGAGCAGGACGGACATTACGCACGTCCGTATATTTCAGTATATTAATTTAAACTGTGGTGACGAGGATACGCTCTTTACATTTATGCTTGGTGATGTGACGGGGATGAACAATCAGACCGCTTGTTATAGGGGCCGTCTGCCCAAATATGACAACGAGATCGCGGTCAGCGGTAAATTTGCTTCGGATTATGGCTACCATGTGGGGGATGAGATTACATTCCAGAACGGAAATAAGTCGTTTGCGTATCTGATCACCGGTTTTGTCCAGACTGCCAGCAATTTAGGAAAGGAGGCGGTATTCAGTGATGCGGCTGCAAAGCATCTGTACGATGTAGACAGCATGGATATAGGCTATTGTTTTGACTGTGACGATCCGGAGGGTGTACAGACTGTCCTGGATGCCTGTAAGGAGCGTTTCGGCGGGCATGTCCTGTCTGTAAGTAATTTTCATGATTTGATCGAAGGAGCCATGTCAGTATACAAATTGGCTGCTCTGCTGATGCTGGTAGTGATATGTGTGATTGCGGTTATTGTTATCACCTTAATTTTAAGTCTGCTGATCCGGTCACTGATTTACAGAAAACGAAAAGATTATGGTATTTACAAGGCATTGGGTTACACCTCCCGCAACTTGGTCCTACAGACTGCATTGAGCTTTATGCCTTCCGTTATCCTGGCGGTCATCCTTGGCTCTGTCGCCGCCTACTACGGCACCAACCCGTACCTGTCACTTGTCTTGGAATCCGTTGGCCTGATGCGCTGCGCGTTCCATATTCCGATTGGCGGCGTGGTGATGATCGGTATCGGAATGATTACGGTATCGTTTGCAATCGCTGTTTTGCAGTCGCGCAAAATTAAGAAGATTGAAGCGTACCGGATGTTGGTTGGTGAATAGATGTAAAATCTTTTGCCAAGTTATTTGCTGCCAGGCTACAAAGCAGCTGATGGAAGTCAATTCATGGGGGGGGCTGCCAGGCGGCACAATCCCGATCATCCAATCGGGAGCGCCGCTGCAGCCGTGACCATCTGGATTGTTGGTTTTGTTAGGTTTGATATTGTGATCCTTCTGGCTGTCCATGCCGTTCCCGGCAATATGTGCGGGGAATTTATCAAAATACCTCCGTCCTTGGCAATGTGCACGGGAAATATAGCTCTCACATCGATATGGGAGGGCAGATAGATTTTTGGGCGGACCAGTCCCAGAATAAACGGTGACTTCACATGGTCGCACAGAAAAATGTTTTCCTTATAGGGCACTCTTTCTGCAACACTGTGGCGTACCCGTACATAATTGATTACAGCGTACAGTAACATGGCGGCGATACCGGTGATCCAGATTAGAGGAATAATAAATGTACAGACATAAAACGAGTTGACGCTATCTTCCGGATCCGGCGCAAAAGTCTCCCCAAAAACGGGATGGAAGGAACGGTTGACAGCGGGTGTTTCATACGGGATGTTATGGGCGTTGAAGGTCTTAGCACTTGGAATCAGGCTCAACGCGCTCTCAAAGGAGAATGGAATCACCAACTGTAGAGCGACAATGCCCCACAAAAGGACAGCAATCCATTTCGGGGTCTTTTTCAAAATGAAACGAAGCAGTATCACCGCCAAAATCAGCCAGCTTGCGGTAATGCTCGTGTCCAAAGTTTTCAGAAAGATATCGCCCATATTATTCACCTGCCTTGTCAATCAGTTCACGAATCTCGGCAATTTCGTCAACGCCCAACTTCCTTTCGCTGGTAAATGCGGCAAGAAAAGCGGGGAGGGAACCCGCAAAGGTCTCATCCACATACTTTTTGCTATGACGGGCATAGAACTCCTGCCGGGAGATGAGGGAAGTTACTACCCCGTTATTGTTTTGAAACAGGCCCTTGTCGCAGAGCCGATGCAGTACTGTGTGTGTTGTTGTCCGTTTCCAAGTGAGTTTTGCCGCAGCCAGTTTTGTAAGTTCGGTGGATGTCACTGGTTCCCTCTCCCAGATTATATCTGCAAAACGAGCCTCCACAGCCCCTAATTGTATTTCTGCCATATGTATAGCCTCCTGTCTACATGATGTAGTCTCATATATAGACTACATCATGTAGACGCATTTGTCAAGAACCTTTGAAAAAAATATGGGATTACAATGCAAGAAGGCTCCCACATTAGGAAATCTGCCATATACGTTCGACCAGTGCAGTACAGTAAATTCCGGCGTTATGTAGTATAAGTTAAAAAAGGAAAAACAAGGTTGACAAGTAACGATAAGTACGTTAACATAAAACAAAAGAAAATGAATTTATATAGAAAGGACATATTCCTATGCCAACAGCTATAGATATATAATTTAACCT
>CAYMGZ010000195.1:0-5709 GCA_964390095.1 uncultured Lachnospiraceae bacterium
ATACATCCGGCAGGCGGCATATTTTGAATATGCTGTGCTGTGCCGGCTTCCAAGCTGCACGATGTCACGGACAACATCGGGCAGGAAATTGTCCCATTTCACTTCCAGGATACAGGGAGAATCCGGAACAGGGATCGTGGTGCAGCGGGGATTTAAAAAGTCGGTACAGCCAAGCGCGGTGCGGATGTTGTAATCAAACGTCACACGGACATTGCCGGGGCCAAATACAAAAGGGATCCGGGTGTAGTCCACAATCACCTTGGCCGCCAGGCCCTCGCCTCGGATGCGGGAATAAAACCCACGGATCACTTCGTCCGTGCTTTCCGACATCCAGGCAACATCGCCGTTAACGACCGACTGTGCCTGCTCTGGCGTGAGGGTGGCAGAATCCTTGTAACCAAGGTCGCCATGCTTGAATTTCCGCTCCAGATGGATGAGTGACGGATCGTTGTTATACAGACGGATACGGTATTTTTCGCGGATGCCAACGCCGTCAAGCTTATCCCGCAGCGCTTTATCATAAAGATTGTCAAAATACAGGCTGCGGATTTCGTATTGTCCGTTTTGGGCGTGTTCGTCCGGTCTCATGACCGCTTCCAGCCTTTGCCGTAAGACCAGCAGATCCAAATGGCTGATTTCATGTTTTACTTCATGCCTGAACTGCAAACAGCATTCCTCCTTTCTGTGCACCCATTATAAAAAACAAACCTGTGACCAACATTAGAAAAACCTTCCCGCCTGTGAACACTTGCGGAAAGGTCTGTGAATATTTTGTGAAATGGTTTATTGTCCTGGTTTTTGTTTTTGTGGCGGCGGTTGTTTTTGGGTTAAAACTTTGCGGTAAAACAGATTGTTCCATCGCCCGGATATTCCGCGCCTAACACTCCCCCGAAGGTTTCTGCGATGGCGCGGGCGGCGGAAAGGCCAATCCCGTACCCGGAGGACGCACTGCTTTGCGTCCTGGCATTATCACCGCGGTAAAAGCGGTCAAAGAGGCGTTCCGGGTCAGCGTTATCCGGGATTTCGCAGTCGTTCCCCTCGGTGACCCAAATATGGCCAGCCTCGCTTTTTACACAAAACCGGATCGTTCCGCCCTCGGGGGTGTATTTAACCGCGTTGTCAAGCAGGATGGAAAGCATCTGCGAAAAAGTATCGCGGTGAACCTGCATTAAGACATTTGGCTGGATGTTTGAGGAAAATGTGACCCGCTTATCAAGCGCGGCATCCTCGTAGGCCGAAAGCAGGCTTAAGGCCAGCTCGCTGATATCCACGGTTTTCGTGGGCAGCTTTGTTTCCTCGTAAAGCTTGGCAAGGGTTAAAAGGTTCGTCATCAGGACATTCAGCCGTTTCGTCTGGGAGCGGATGTTTTTGCTGTATTTTGTCTCCCCGTGGATGAGCGCCGATGCGTCATTGTTGGACTGGATGATGGCAAGCGGAGTTTTCAGTTCATGCCCGGCGTTTGTGATGAATTGTTTTTGCTTTTCCATGCCCGCGAGGATAGGGCGGACCACCCGGCCGGAAAGCAGGACCACAAAGAACAGGACTACGAGCCAGCAAATCAGGGCGATGGCGGAGGAAATGCTCAGTACCATCATAAACGTCCCAAACTGGTTGGATGTGTCCATGAAAAAGATCAGGCGGTCCGCGCCAAGCTGTTTCACCTCATATTTGTAGTCTCCGATTTTTCCGGAGGTATCTGTGGCCTGCACGGCATATTGCGCCGCCTGCTCCGCGCTCACGGAGGAGATTTGTTCGAGGTTGACATCCAGCACATTTCCGTCTTGGTCGGTGCGGACGGTAAAGAAGCGGGCGGATTTGATCGTGTCCATATCCATCGGCGGCGCGAATGGTTTTGGACCATGGGATTCCGGCTGGAAAAATTTATCCTCCCCGCGGGTAAGGGCATGCAGGAGCGAACTTGACTGGGCATCCAGGATAATAAAACTGAACCCGGCAATTGCCCCGATCAGCACCATAAGAAGGATGGTAACTGCGGACATGGCAAAGAGAATGAATTTCTTTCTTAGTGTTTTCTTCATAGGGATGTCTCCAGGCGGTAGCCGATCTTGCGCTTTGACACAATCTCAACCTTCGAGTCCATAGCGGCAAGCCTTTTGCGAAGATAGGAAATATAAAGCCAGACACTGTTAATATCGATCTCCGCATCATATCCCCATGCTTTGACCAGCAAATCCTCCGAGGAAAGGAAAATATTGTGGTTGACCATCAATTGTTCCATCATGCGGTATTCCTGCTTTGGCAGTATAAATTCCGTTTCCCCGCAGGAAAGGGTGCAGGACTGGGTGTTCAACTTAAGGTCCCCGAAGGAAAGCAGGTCGGGGTGGAACTCCTCACGCCGCCGGAGCATGGCGCGGACGCGGGCTAAGAGTTCCCCCATGTCGAAGGGTTTGGGCAAATAGTCGTCCGCGCCGGCATCCAGCCCACGGATGCGGTCGTCAACCTGGGTTTTTGCCGTGAGAAGTAAGATGGGCGTTTTGCACCCGTTGTTCCGCAGGGCGGAAAGGACTTCGATCCCGTCCCTCTTTGGCATCATAATGTCGAGGATGATCCCGTCATAACCGCCCGATATCGCGTAGTCGTAAGCCTCTTCGCCATCATAAACGGCATCGACAATATATCTGTGGTAAGTCAGGATGTCCACGACCGCTTCGGAAAGAGGGCGTTCATCCTCGGCGTAAAGCAATTTCATAGCGTCCTCCTTTGGGGATGTGGCGGCAGGCAACACCCCGGTCAGCCGTCCGCCGCAAGGGCTTCCCATTCCTCCATCAGCACTTCAAGCCTTGCGGCGATCCCGGTCTTTTCCTTGTTCAGTTCCAACAGCTTTGCCGGGTCGGAATACACTGCCTCGTCGGAGAGCATCGTATCCAGCTCGGCATCGCGCGCTTCCAGTTTTTCCACTTCCGCTTCGACCTTCTTTAAATCATTTTGGCGTTTGCGCTCGCGTGCCTGTTCCTCCTTCATGGCCAGCCAGTCCTGTTTGCCGCCTCCATTATCCGCCCTTTGCTGTGCGCCTGCCGTCACCGCGGTGGATGCGTTTGTTCCGCCAACCTTTTGCGTGCTGTTTGCAAAAGTGCCCTGCGCGGTAGTGGAAGTGCCTGGGCCGCTTTTTTGCGTTCCCACCAACGGGGCGCTGCTTAGGCCGCTGTAGAGTTGTTTGTGGTTGGTCAGGCGGTCACTGCCCTTTGCGGCGGCAGGGTCCTCGAGGGCGAAGCCAAAATATTTCTTCTCGACCTCCGGTTTTTTCTCCAGATAGTAATCATAATTCCCGATATAATTTAACAGCATCCCACAGGTAAGGTCTAGGATGCGTGTTGCGGTGCGGTTGATGAAATAGCGGTCATGCGAGACGTAGAGCACCGTCCCGGTATAATTTAGCAGCGCATTCTCAAGGATTTCCTTCGAGGTGATGTCAAGGTGGTTTGTCGGCTCGTCAAGGATCAGGAAATTGGCGGCGGAGAGCATGAGTTTCGCGAGGGAGACGCGCCCGCGCTCACCGCCGGAAAGCTCCCGCACCTGCTTGAAGACATCATCCCCCGTAAAGAGGAAGGCGGCGAGGACGTTGCGCACTTCCGTATTGTCAAGGTGCGGGTATTCGTCCTGGATTTCCTCAAAAACGGTCTTGTCCATGTGCAGCACCTGATGTTCCTGGTCGTAGTAGCCGATGTGCACCTTTGCCCCGGGTTTAATCTCACCGGAATCTGCGGGCAGCAGGCCGTTGATGAGCTTTAGGATCGTTGTCTTGCCGGTCCCGTTGTTGCCGATGATGGCAACGCGCTCGCCGCGCTTGATCTCAAAGCAGAGGTTTTCAAACAGCACATTGCTTCCGAAGGCTTTGGAGAGCCCTTTCACGGTCAGCACATCGTTGCCGCTTAAGGTGCGCGGGGTGAGGCGGATGTTCATGTCCGCCCTAATTTCGACCGGTTTTTCAAGGCGCTCCATCTTCTCAAGCATTTTTTCCCGGCTCTCGGCACGCTTGATGGATTTTTCGCGGTTGAAGGAGCGCAGCTTCGCGATGACCTCCTCCTGGTGCTTGATCTCCTTTTGCTGGTTTAGATAGTGGTGGAGCATTTCCTCGCGCAGTGCCGCCTTTTTTGCGGCATAATCCGAGTAATTGCCGGGGAAAGTCTGCGCGTGCGAGTTGTCAAGCTCGATCACTTTGGTCACGATGCGGTCGAGGAAATAGCGGTCGTGCGCGATGATGACGACCGCCCCGCTATAATTTTGTAAAAAGGTTTCCAGCCACGCGATCGAGGTCATGTCAAGGTGGTTCGTCGGCTCGTCCAGCAAAATGATATCCGGGGTAGAGAGTAGGAGCTTGCCGAGCGCCACGCGCGTTTTCTGCCCGCCGGAAAGTGTCGTTATCTGTTTGGTAAAGTCCTCTGTGGCAAAACCAAGACCCTTTAGGACACCTGTCACCTCACTGCGGTAAGCGTAGCCGTTTTGCTGCTCAAATGCGTGGTTTAGGTTGGTATAGGACGCAAGCATGCGGGAGAGTTCCTCCTCCTCCGCCCCCTTCATCGCAAGTTCCAGCTCGCGGATCTTTTCCTCCATGCGGATGAGGTCGGCTTTTACGGAAAGCACCTCGTCATAGATCGTGTTTTCCGAAGTTAAGTCCTGGTGCTGGGAAAGGTAGCCCACGCGTGTGCCTTTTGCCCAGGTGACCTCCCCGTCATCCGCAGGCAGCTCCCCGACGATGATTTTAAACAGCGTGGATTTGCCCGCGCCGTTGATGCCGACGATCGCCGCCTTTTCGCGGTCGTTGATATGGAACGAAATTTTGTCCAAAATAACATCCGTCCCGAAACTTTTCGAAATATTGTTACATGCTAAAACCATAAAAAAACCTGCTTTCTTTTCGTACCCGGAAGCAGGGTACTGCTTAATTTGTTCTGTAAATAGGGTCTGCGTGTGCCGGGGTGCGTTTTTTTCTGCGGTGGCTTTTGGTACTGCTTATTTTGTTCCGTAAATGCGGTCGCCCGCATCGCCAAGACCCGGAAGGATATAGCCGTACTCGTTTAGGCGCTCATCCATCGCGCCGATATAGACATCGACATCCGGGTGTGCTTCCTGAAGTTTTTTTGTGCCTTCCGGTGCCGCGATCAGGCAGAGGAAACGGATGTTTTTGATGCCGCGCTTCTTTAACATATCAATTGCCGCAATTGCGGAACCGCCGGTGGCAAGCATCGGGTCAACGACGAAGATTTCACGCTCGGATGCGTCTTTTGGCAGTTTGCAGAAATATTCGACCGGCTCTAAAGTTTCTTCGTTGCGGTATAAGCCGATGTGGCCGACTTTTGCGTTCGGTGTGATGTTTAGGATGCCGTCCGCCATATGCAGCCCCGCGCGCAGGATCGGAACAACGCAGAGCTTTTTGCCCGCGATTTCCTTGACGGTCGTTTTGGTGAGGGGTGTCTCAATTTCCTTGTCGGCAAGGGGCAGGTTGCGGCTCGCCTCGTAGTAGATGAGCATGGCAACTTCCGAGACAAGGTCGCGGAATTCTTTGGTTGAGGTTGATTTCATCCGCATGATGCCGATTTTGTGCTGGATTAATGGGTGGTTCATGATTGTAATGTTTGACATAGTATTCCTCCGAAAATGTTGGGTGTAATTGCGTTCGTGCTCATTATACCATATCCTTCGGACATGTTCCCTCCGGGGGATGCACACGGTTCGCCAAGGAAAATGTCC